>NZ_PUWT01000025.1:0-47436 GCF_002968995.1 Photorhabdus hindustanensis | reverse complement strand
CCCTTACTCGCCTTGGGAAAGAGGGATAAATGAGAATATCAATGGACTCATCAGACAATACTTTCCAAAGGGAACTGATTTTAATAAAGTCTCTGATCAGGAAATAAATTTTGTAGTAAACCGATTAAATAATCGCCCCCGAAAAACACGGGGAGGGAAAACACCGAATGAATTATTTAAAGGAATACGAACATGTTTACTTCCGGATTAACGATGTTGCACTTATTATGTGAATCCAAGAATTAATTTCCATGATAGAAACCGCAATATATTACATAGATAGCTTAGTTATTTAGGTAAGTATAAAACCACTTGAACAAGTTAAAACACACAACAACACATTGCTTGTAAATTCACCACACCCATTAGGTAATTACTCCTATTTAGTACTTGTTGATTAATAAATTTAATATATTATACTTGCCAGCTTTTTACGGCTGACTGTAACTTTGAAAACTCAGACAGAAAAAGCGATTTAATAAATTACAAGTTAATAATGAAATTGGAAAATACATGGATAATAAAAATCTAAATTTTAATTCCAACTCTATATCCAACAATCAGGAGGTATTTATCCCTGGTGGTCAATCCCTCAGTAGCACAGAAGGTATGGAATGGATTAGTCAAGCATGGAGTCTCGTCAAACGTAAATTGGGTATGTGGATACTACTTAGTATCATTTATTTCATTATCATATCTGGTTTACAGCTTATTCCTTTCCTTGGGATATTTGCAGGGATTTTAGGTTCAGTACTGGCCGGAGGCATTATTGCTCTGTGTGAAAAACAGAGAACTACCGAAGAATTTGAATTCGGGCTGTTATTCAGCGGATTTCAGAAAAACTTTGCGTCACTACTTGGCGTTGGTGCTTTATCGTTTGGTATTATGATCCTTGGTATCATAGCAATGTTTATTGCCGGCGGTAGTGCAGTGATTAATATCTTCTTAGCTAGTCAATATGGTGAAATTCCTGTTGACATATTCCTGGGTGATTTGTCCCCATTATTTCTTAGTTTCTTTATTCTGTTCATCTTCAGCATTATTGCTGCTGCTTTAACCTGGTTTGCACCAGCGTTAATCGTTCTTCATGATTTGAAATTTGGCGCTGCCGTATCAATGAGCCTGGAGGCAGTGAAGAAGAATTTATTGCCCGGTTTATTATTCTTTAGTATCTTTGGGTTAATGATGGTGCTTTCTATCGTGACTTTAGGCTTGGGCCTTTTAGTCTCTATACCCATATATTTCGCCAGCTATTACTCCTCTTACCGTAGCATTTTTATCGGTAAAGAGAAATCATCGACTTTAGTTAATTAAAAGGTAAAGATACATCTATTATTTACTGAATTCGGTAATTATATTTTCAGTAAATTTGTAATTAATCAAATAGACAGCAAAAAGCGCCAAATTTGGCGCTTTTCATTAATACAATAATTAACCAATATACTCCAAACCACCCATATATGGACGCAATACTTCGGGTATTTCAATGCGGCCATCGGCTTGCTGATAGTTTTCCATAATGGCAACCAGAGTACGGCCAACTGCCAAACCAGAGCCATTCAGAGTATGAAGTAATTGAGTTTTCTTATCCTCTTTACCGCGGAAACGTGCTTGCATACGACGCGCCTGGAAATCCCACATGTTAGAGCAGGAGGAGATTTCGCGATATGTGTTCTGAGCCGGTAACCACACTTCCAAATCATAAGTTTTACATGCGCTAAAACCCATATCACCGGTACACAATAAGACTTTACGATAGGGCAGATTCAGTAATTGCAGTACTTTCTCTGCGTGACCTGTCAACGATTCCAGTGCATTCATTGATTCATCAGGATGAACAATCTGAACCAGTTCAACTTTATCAAACTGGTGCATCCGGATCAGGCCACGGGTGTCACGACCATAAGACCCCGCTTCTGAACGAAAACAAGGAGTATGAGCAGTCATTTTCAGTGGTAGTTCACTTTCATCCAGAATGTCACCACGAACCAAGTTGGTTATCGGAACTTCAGCGGTCGGAATCAACGCATAATGACTTTCCGCCTCTTCTTCCAACGGCTTGGTATGGAAAAGGTCTTCACCAAATTTCGGCAATTGGCCCGTACCATATAAAGTTTCATGGTTAACCAGATAGGGAACATAAGTTTCCAAATAGCCATGCTGTTCTGTGTGAAGGTTTAGCATAAATTGCGCTAAGGCCCGATGCAGACGAGCAATTTGCCCTTTCATCACCACAAAACGCGAACCCGTTAGTTTAACCGCAGCGGCAAAGTCCAGACCATTGGTCAACTCACCTAATGAAACATGATCTTGAATCTCAAAATCATATTTACGTGGCTCACCCCAACGGCTCACTTCCAAATTATCGCTCTCATCTTTACCTACCGGTACAGAGTCATCTGGAACGTTAGGGATACTTAAAGCCAAATCACGGATTTCAGCTTGAAGTTTTTCCAGTTCGGCTTTCGCTGTATCCAACTTTTCACCTAACTGGTTCACTTCCTGACGTAGCGGATCAATATCTTCACCACGGGCTTTTGCCGCACCAATAGCTTTCGATCGAGAATTACGTTCTGCTTGCAGGGTTTCAGTTTCAACTTGTAAAACTTTACGGCGCTCTTCTTGTTTGCGCAGCGTATCCACGTCAAGGGTATAGCCCCTGCGAGCCAGTTTTTCGGCGACTGCGCCTAGCTCATTACGCAGTATGTTTGGATCGAGCATGCTAGTCCTGTGCTTGTCGTTATTAAGTTAGATGATATGAATAAGCCCACACAAGTTGATGGGCCATAAGGTATTTTTACCCGTCAACCTTACCGCAACAATAACGTTAGCGATAGCGTTTTATCGGGCTATTTTGATCCTGTTCAGCAAGCCAGGCGAGTTTATCGCCTATTTTACTTTCTAATCCTCGGTTAGCCGGATGATAATAGCGGGTTTCCCGCATCTCAGGTGGAAAATAAACTTCACCCGCCGCGTAAGCATTAGGTTCGTCATGAGCATAACGATATTCTTCGCCAAGCCCCATCCCTTTCATCAATGTTGTCGGCGCATTGCGCAAATGGACGGGAACATCATAATCAGGTTTTTCCTTCGCATCAGCCATCGCTGCCTTAAACGCAGTATAAACCGCGTTACTTTTCGGTGCGCAAGCAAGATAAACAATAGCTTGGGCAATCGCTCTTTCACCTTCTGCCGGCCCAACGCGCGTAAAACAATCCCACGCAGCAATGGCTACCTGCATTCCCCGAGGATCGGCATTACCAACATCTTCGGAAGCAATAGCCAATAAACGGCGGGCAACATATAACGGATCACCACCAGCGGTAATGATCCGGGCATACCAGTAAAGCGCAGCGTCAGGTGCAGAACCACGAACGGATTTATGCAGTGCTGAAATCAAATCGTAATAACGATCACCTTTATTATCAAAACGAGCACTTCGCTCTCCACTGACCTCTTTCAATAGCGCCGGTGTCAAAACCCTCTCTCCCTGAGCATTGGTTTCTGCCATATCCGCCATCATTTCCAGCAAATTCAATGAACGACGGGCATCGCCGGAAACCAGCTCCGCAATCATGTGACGGGTATTTTCAGGCAAAATGATATTCTGTCCATGATAACCGCGCTCTTTATCATTCATTGTCTGATCAAGTACTTGCTCAATCTCTTCTGTTGTCAATGATTTCAGCAAATAGACCCGTGCCCGTGAAAGTAATGCGGAATTCAGTTCAAAAGAGGGGTTTTCTGTTGTCGCACCGATAAAGGTGATCGTGCCATCTTCAATGTGTGGCAGAAAAGCATCCTGTTGGCTTTTGTTAAAACGATGTACTTCATCAACAAACAGGATAGTTCTACGCCCTGCATTCCGGTTCTGACGCGCCTTTTCAATCGATTCACGTATCTCTTTGATGCCAGAAGTGACCGCAGATATCCGTTCAACATCAGCCTGAGCATAATGCCCAATAATTTCAGCTAATGTTGTTTTGCCTGTCCCCGGCGGCCCCCATAAAATCATGGAGTGAAGTTGTCCAGCCCGGATAGCCCTTGGAAGTGGTTTTCCTTCTGCCAGTAAATGCTGCTGGCCGATATATTGCTCTAATGCCATTGGCCGCATACGCGCGGCCAATGGCTGGAATTCATTTTGTGAAAAATCGAGTGACAGGTTATTCACTTAAACCTCACTGGCGCTGATCATCCAGCGTAACGCCTTTCGGTAACGTAAAACTGAACTTTGCCGCATCCACATGGGTATTTTGCTGCCCTTTTAATTGATAAGCACTCTTTTGTCCATCCTGTTCTATGGCAGAAAATTTTTGGATAGCGCCATCCGTCGTGACGGTGATCGAGAAGCGTTTCAGATTGCCAGCGACATTATTCGGCGTCAGTTCAAAATCATTTCCTTGCTGGCTAATTTTATATTGAGACCAATCTTTAACATCGTTACGAGTAATTAACATAAACGGCGTGTTACCTGTGGCATCTTTCAACCAATTAGCCGTTACCTGTTCAACAAACGGATTATAAAACCACAATGTTTTACCATCCGATACCAAGACGCTTTCATCAGGTGATGTCATATGCCAGTTAAATAGGTTTGGACGCTTAACCCACAATTGTCCTTCACCTTCCTGAATTGTTGCCCCATCATCACTGGTGACTGTCTGAGTAAAGCTGGCATGAAAACTATTTACTTTACCCAAACGCTCCTGCAAATTCTGGCTAGCATTTGCCCATGCCGCATTGATACTCATGCCAGCCATTAAACAACCAATCAATATCAGCTTTTTCATGTAAGAGATACCTTTCTCAGCGTTATTACTTCTTTTTTCTCAACGTTATTACTTCAAGTGATTTACTATCAGGGTCTTCAATATTCACTATCAGCTCTCATGTGGCGGTGGGGCCAATACTTCACGATTACCATTATGACCTGGAGCACTGACAATGTGTTGCGCCTCCATCTGTTCCACAATACGCGCCGCTCGGTTATAACCAATGCGGAATTGACGCTGGACACCAGAAATCGAAACTCGCCGTTTTTCCGTCACAAATTGAACTGCCTGATCAAACAGAGCATCTAGCTCTTCATCACTGTCAAAGCCTAAGCCGCCTTCTGCATCATCACCACCACTGAGAATGCTGTCAACATACTCTGGACGACCACGAGCTTTCCAATCATTCACCACTTCATGAACTTCCTGATCCCGAACAAATGCACCGTGAACACGCACCGGAATCGAGGAGTTTGGCGCCAAATAAAGCATATCCCCCATGCCCAACAGGGATTCAGCGCCGCCTTGATCAAGGATGGTGCGGGAATCAATTTTGCTGGAAACCGTAAAGGCAATACGCGTCGGAATATTCGCTTTAATCAGACCGGTAATAATATCGACCGATGGACGTTGAGTCGCCAGAACCAGATGGATACCGGCAGCACGCGCTTTCTGTGCTAATCGGGCAATCAGCTCTTCAACTTTTTTACCGACGGTCATCATTAAGTCAGCAAATTCATCGACCATGACAACGATGTATGGCTCTTTTTTCAGCACCGGGTGAGTAATATCCATGCTGTCACCGGGCTTCCAGAATGGGTGAGGGATTGGGCGTCCCATCTCCTCTGCCTGTTTAACCTTTTCGTTATAACCCGCCAGATTACGCACCCCTAATGCGGACATCAGTTTATAACGACGCTCCATCTCACTAACGCACCAGCGCAGTGCATTAGCGGCATCTTTCATATCAGTAACAACTTCGGTTAACAGATGCGGAATGCCTTCATAAACCGATAGCTCCAACATTTTCGGGTCAATCATAATAAAGCGTACATCCTCTGGTTTCGCTTTATAGAGAATGCTGAGGATCATAGCGTTGACGCCAACAGATTTACCCGAACCGGTTGTACCCGCCACCAGCAAGTGCGGCATTTTACCTAAATCAGCGACAACCGGCTGACCGCCAATATCTTTACCCAACACAATGGTTAGCGGTGATGGATTATCGCGGAATCTTTCACAATCCAATACCTCACGCAAATAGACCGTCTGACGTTTTTTATTCGGCAATTCCAAACCAACATAAGGTTTACCCGGAATCACTTCAACAATACGCACAGCGACCGCGGATAGAGAACGTGCTAAGTCTCTTGATAAATTGGAAATACGTGCTGCTTTAACACCCGGAGCTAAATCCAGTTCAAACCGGGTAATCACCGGACCGGGTGAGAAACCCACGACATCAGCTTTAACTCGATAATCACTCAGACGCGCTTCAATCAAACGTGATGTTTGCTCAAGGGCAAACATATCAACGGGTTCTTCTTCTGCTAAAGGACTGGTTAACAGTTCGAGCGAAGGCATTGGTGTCGTTGGTTTTGGCAATGGTTGATCGTTACGAACCAAAAACGGATGAAATAAGCTATTTTGCTGCGGTTGCTGCGGTTGCTGCGGTTGCTGCGGTTGCTGCGGTTGCTGCGGTTGCTGCGGTTGCTGCGCAGTATTGTGTACAGGCGCTGACGCAAAAGCAATTTCTAAGGGCCGTTCTGATTGATTTTTCGGCGCGGATTGAACAGAAGGCATAAACAGCGGCTCTGTTGGCTCCTTTTCAACTAAATCTTCAACCGGCGAGAAGTTATTTAAAATCGATAAACTCTCCAGAGCCGAGAACTCTTTTTTCTCTTGGCGACTTTGCTCTTGATAACGCTTATGTTGCGACTGCTCAACTGTCTGTTTAACAATCTCTGTCGCTGTTTGAGCCTGTTCTTCCACCGAAGGCCGATTTTCCGGCTCAAATAAATTCTGTCTTATTTGAGGCTGAATTGAGACCTGTTTTTCTGTATCCGTCGTAATACGATAACGCTCGCGCTGTTGTTCAAGAAACTGCTGACGCAACAACGCTTCTTGCTGTTTATCAGCCTCAATATCGCCATCCGATCCATCTACTTGCTGTTTGGCCTCCTCTTCACGCTGTTGCTCTGCAAGACGTTGTGAAGGAACTTTAATGCCATACAGTTCACGGCGGGTTGGAATACGGACAGGATTAGGACGAGGCAGTTCTGGCCCGATTCCTTGTTTAACCTGAGAGTTACCCGTTATAACCGTTGCGGCGGTTGCTGCCATAACATTTTTTTGCTCTGTATTTTTTGGCTCTGTTTCAGGCATAAAAGTGAAAGTATCACTGCTGTTTTGGCTACTTTCGACGGATTCAAATGTTGGCGTCCCTTGACGGTTAGATTCAGATATAGGTTCAAAATGGTACTCAACAGGAATTTCAAATGTATAACGAACAGGTTCGTCATTATTATTCTTTTCACTCTCTCCCACTAATGGCTGAGGCTGTACAATATCATCATCAGATGTATTGACCAGAATTTTAGGTTCAACATCAATATCAGCCATATTAATGGTAGGAATATCCGTTGGCTGCTCTTGTTCGATTTCTGTTTTCACTGATTCTGGTTCATCCAGTTCAGTTTTTGCTAACTCTGCGGCTGAAGGTGCTGTAAATAGCACATCATCATGATCAATATCAGCCGCTGTGAATTCAGGTTCTGTTTTATCATAGGCGAGATCTTCCCGCGCAATAGTTGTTTCATCGTATGGCGTATATTCTTGTTCATTACGGCTGCGGTTGGTAATAAATCCTATTGCCCCCAGAATCACTGCACCTGTTTTTTCAGCAATAGTTAACCATGACCAGCCAGTAAATAGCGTAAACCCAATCGCCCAAATACACAGCAAGACTAAAGTCGCGCCTAATTCATTAAACCAAGGCAACATTGCGCTGCTAAACAGACTGCCAATAATACCGCCGGAAGCAAAGTAATGGAGATCGTCAACATTCAGTGCCGCTAATCCACATGAAGTTAAGACAATTGCCAATGCGCCAATAACGCGCAAAGCCAGCGCAAAGAAATCGACATACTCCCGGTCATCATGTTGCCTAAAAGCAGTCCAGCAACCTAATATCATCACCGGGGGAATGGCATAAGCTAGAATACCAAATGCAGAAAACAGCGTATCGGCCAGCCATGCGCCAACTCCTCCACCCAAATTATGCACCGGCTCATGCCATGCAGTCTGAGACCAACTGGGATCAGAAGGATTAAAACTGACAAGCGCGACCATCAGATAAGCCGCCAGGATGACAATAACAAGCAACACAGCTTCTAACAGCCTGCGCCCACTACTCAGTCTCTTTAACTTAATATTTTTATCTTCTGTATATTCCTGGCTCAAGAAAGGCTCTCCAGGTTTCCTGTTGATTTAATGGAACAATTGATTTAACGGAACAACGCCGAGATAGCTCAGCGTTGAAACTGTATGCATAAACAGGAGTGTACCTAAGTTTTTCCAGTTTTGCACCTGTACATTTTTGGTAAGATTTTAGCGCGTCTTAATGACCAGACGGTTGCTTTGCTTAACTTCTTCCATTACAACATATGTGCGGGTGTCATTAACACCTGGCAAACGCAATAAAGTTTCGCCCAGCAACTTACGGTAAGCTGACATGTCTGGTACGCGGGTTTTTAACAGATAGTCGAAATCACCGGAAACCAAGTGACATTCCTGAATCTCTTCCAATTTTTGTACCGCAGCATTGAATTGTTCAAAAACATCTGGAGCACCACGGTTTAAAGTAATTTCAACAAATACCAGCAAAGATGCATCCAAATAGTGAGGATTCAGCAATGCCGTGTATCCAGTAATAAACCCTTGACGTTCCAGACGACGAACACGCTCCAGGCACGGGGTTGGAGACAAACCTACCCGTTTGGACAGTTCTACGTTAGAAATTCGCCCATCTTTTTGTAGCTCATTTAGGATATTACGATCTATGCGATCAAGATCTTTTCCCGGACGTTTTTTATTATCTATCATCTTGTTGATCTCTCTTTATTTTCCTACACCCATAACATTTTCCCCTATCTCTCTGAGTTTGAGTTGGAAAAGATGTCTTAAAGTTAAAGCCTCGCTCTATCAGCGTAAAGCAACTCACAGGCCATTTTTTTAATGCTACACAAAAGAGGATTATCCGCATGTCGATTTTTATAGAAACGAATTTAGCGAGGTGGATAATTATCTCTTACAGTGATGTTTTCGCAAATGCACAGCCGATTGTCAAAGTAAATGAGCAAAAATCAGAACAACCTGTGGAACAAATTTTCAGTTAATCGTTTCGATAGTCTACCATTAATTGAAAACGAACAAATGAAATACAAACAGCACTAAAAGAACACTTTTCTCAGGTTAAAGTCATTATTAGTTAATATCTATCGGTAAAATCGTTAGTAACATGAGTCTTTTAGCTTTTTTTACCCTCCTATTTCTCCTACAATCTCTCGATATTCGATTAGGTGATAAATGGAAATGAGGTATTCATGAGCGCCGCCAAACACCACAAACTCATTATTCTTGGCTCCGGTCCAGCAGGCTATACTGCCGCGGTTTACGCTGCCCGAGCAAATTTAAATCCGGTTCTTATTACCGGGGTTGAAAGAGGCGGTCAGTTGACTACCACCACCGAGGTCGAAAACTGGCCTGGCGATCCTGACGGTCTGACCGGCCCAGGGTTAATGGAACGCATGCACCAACATGCTGAAAAATTCCAAACCGAAATCATTTCTGACCATATTCAAAAAGTTGATCTGCAAAACCGGCCTTTACGCCTTTATGGTGATGAACAAGAATATACCTGTGACGCACTGATTATCGCAACAGGTGCTTCTGCCCGTTATTTAGGTTTACCTTCTGAAGAGGCATTCAAAGGACGTGGTATTTCAGCCTGTGCAACCTGTGATGGTTTCTTTTACCGTAACCAGAAAGTCGCCGTTGTCGGCGGCGGTAACACCGCCGTAGAAGAAGCCTTATATCTGGCAAATATTGCAGCAGAAGTTCACCTAATTCATCGCCGTGATACTTTCCGTTCAGAGAAGATCCTAATCGGTCGCCTAATGGATAAAGTAAAAAATGGCAATATCATCCTGCACACCGATCGTATTCTGGATGAAGTACTCGGTGATGATATGGGCGTTACCGGTGTTCGCCTACGCGATACCAAAAGTGACGCTACAGAAGAATTAGCAGTTACCGGCACATTCATTGCTATCGGTCATACTCCCAATACCGCTATCTTTGAAGGCCAGTTAGATCTGGATAATGGTTACATCAAAGTTCAATCCGGTTTGCAGGGTAACGCCACTCAGACTTCAATTCCCGGTGTATTTGCCGCAGGTGATGTTATGGACCATACCTACCGTCAGGCAATTACGTCCGCCGGTACAGGTTGTATGGCAGCCCTTGACGCAGAACGTTTCCTTGATGGGCTAGCCGCTAAATAAATTCTTTTTCTTTCAAGGCGCTATTTCGGTAGCGCCTTTTAACATGTAACATATCAGCAGGATGCTGACACATAGGATATGTCCAGCCTTTTGGTACACCATTACCCTCACCCGCTAGATTAGAATTTTTTTCTATGGACAAAACAAGACAGTACGAATTGGTTCGCTGGCTGAAACAGCAAAGTGCCCCGGCCCAACGCTGGCTCCGCCTGTCCATGTTACTCGGCTTAATCAGTGGATTGCTGATTATCACTCAAGCCTGGTTACTTGCCTCAATTCTGCAAGCTTTAATCATGGATAACCTTCCGCGCGAGCACATCTCGAATGAATTTTGGTTGTTAGCAGCCATCTTTGCTCTACGGGCCATCATTAGTGCTATTCGGGAACGGATAGGTTTTATCTGTGGCAAAGTCGTGCGTCAAAAAATCCGCGCTATGGTATTGGATAAACTTGAGCAACTTGGCCCGGCGTGGGTTAAAGGCAAACCGGCCGGTAGTTGGGCCACTATCATTCTTGAGCAAATAGAAGATATGCAGGATTATTACTCCCGCTATCTGCCGCAGATGTCTCTTGCCGTCATGACCCCTATTCTTATCCTGATCACCCTATTCCCTGTTAACTGGGCTGCCGGGCTAATTTTATTCGCGACGGCTCCGCTGATTCCCCTGTTTATGGCACTGGTTGGTTTAGGCGCCGCAGACGCTAATCGGCGTAATTTTGTCGCACTAGGCCGGTTAAGCGGTAATTTCTTGGATCGGCTACGCGGTCTAGAAACATTGCGCCTGTTTTATCGCGGTAAAGCAGAAGCACAACAAATCAGCGAATCCACCGAAAACTTCCGTTGCAGGACGATGGAAGTGCTGAGATTAGCGTTCCTTTCTTCCGCAGTGCTGGAATTCTTTGCTGCCATTTCTATTGCTATTGTCGCTGTCTATTTCGGTTTCTCCTATCTGGGGGAACTTAATTTTGGCAGCTACGGGATGGGCGTGACCCTGTTTGCCGGTTTTCTGGTGTTAACCCTCGCTCCAGAATTTTTCCAGCCATTGCGTGATCTGGGCACTTATTATCACGCCAAAGCACAGGCGGTCGGTGCCGCAGAAGCATTAGTGACTTTATTGAGCAGTGATGGCGAACATGAACCTACCGGTGGTGATAAAACGCTAAACCCTCAAGATTCATTGACCATCATTGCTAATAATCTGGAAATTCTGGCCCATGATGGCAACCGGCTTGCTGGCCCGTTGAATTTTACTATAGAGAAAAATCAGCGGGTGGCATTAGTTGGTCCAAGCGGAGCAGGTAAAAGCTCCCTGTTGAATTTACTGTTAGGGTTCCTGCCCTATCGTGGCTCAATACAAATTAATGGCGCTGAGCTGCGTGAGTTGGATCTACAAAGATGGCGTAACCAACTGAGTTGGGTTGGACAAAATCCACATCTGCCCGAACAGACTTTGCTTGATAATATTCGTCTGAACCAACCTAATGCCAATCAACAACAAATCCATCAGGTTATGGAACAAGCATACGTCACCGAATTCATTCATGATTTACCCGATGGGCTGAATACTATCATCGGTGATAATGCAGCACGATTATCCGTTGGTCAGGCCCAACGTATCGCGGTTGCCCGTGCCCTATTGAAACCCTGCCAGTTACTATTATTGGATGAGCCTGCCGCCAGCCTGGATGCGCATAGCGAACAACGGGTTATGGAAACACTCAATCAGGCATCTCATCATCAGACGACCTTGTTAGTTACCCACCAATTGGAAGAAACGCTGGAATATGATCAGATTTGGGTCATGGAAAAGGGGTTAATCATTGAACAGGGAGATTACCCGACGCTAAGTCAATCTCAGGGGGTATTCACCCGTCTGTTATCCCATCGAAGTGAGGAGCTGTAGTTATGCGGGTATTGCTTCCTTTTCTAGCGCTCTATCGCCGTCATTGGTTTCTTATCAGTTTAGGTATGGTTCTGGCCATTGTTACGCTGCTCGCCAGTATCAGTTTACTGACCCTCTCTGGCTGGTTCCTTGCAGGCGCAGCACTAGCAGGCTTTGCCGGTTATACATTCAACTATATGCTACCGGCCGCAGGTGTCCGTGGCTCTGCCATTCTTCGAACTGCCGGGCGCTATGCTGAACGGTTGGTTAGCCATGACGCCACTTTTCGGGTATTGGCACATTTACGGGTTTTTGCCTTTCAGAAAATTTTGCCACTTTCACCGGGAGGAATGGCTCGTTTTCGTCAGGGTGAATTATTAAACCGGTTAGTCGCTGATGTTGAAACATTGGATCATCTCTATTTACGGGTGATTTCACCGATATTATCAGCTTTTATCGTTATTATAGTTCTCACTTTCGGTCTTGGTTTTCTGGATCTTACATTAGCCTATACTCTTGGCGGTATTATGCTGACGCTGTTGATCCTGCTGCCATTGGTATTTTATAACGCAGGTAAATCCGTCGGCCGCGATCTGACTATTCTGCGTGGTCAATACCGCACCCAACTCACAGCGGCGCTACAAGGGCAAGCTGAATTGATGGTATTTGGCGCTGTTGGTCGTTTCCGCAAGTCAATGGATGATATTGAGTCACGTTGGTTAAGACGTCAACAACAGCAAGCCAATCTGACCGGTTTGTCACAGGCAATCATGATTTTCGCCACCGGTATGACTGTCACATTGATCTTATGGCTGGCAGCTAACGGCGTGGGAGGCAACAACCAGCCAAGGGCATTAATCGCACTGTTTGTCTTCTGTTCTCTTGCCGCGTTTGAAAGCCTGGGGCCTGTCACGGTTGCATTCCAACATCTAGGGCAAGTCATTACCTCTGCAACCCATGTTTCTCAATTGATGCAACAAGAACCGGAAATCACATTTCCTGCATCAGGGCCGGAAAGTTCGGCACAAGCCAGCATTGATATCAAAAATATCAGTTTCACCTATCCTGATCAGCCAATAGCCGTCCTGAAAAACATTTCTCTCTGCTTGAAAGCGGGAGAACATATCGCGCTGTTAGGCAAAACCGGTTGTGGTAAATCTACCTTACTACAATTACTGACCCGGGCCTGGGATGTTGATTCAGGCACAATCTGTCTGAATCAACATCCCATTACTGCTTATGACGAATCAACTCTGCGCAGTATGATATCGGTTGTTCCACAACGAGTGCATGTGTTCAGTCATACTTTGCGTCAGAATTTATTACTGGCAAAACCAAATGCAGCCGATAATGAACTGGAAACTGTGCTGAAACAGGTAGGTTTAAACAATCTACTGGAAACCGACGAGGGGCTAAACTGCTGGATGGGCGAAGGTGGTCGTCAGTTGTCAGGTGGTGAACAGCGCCGCTTGGGAATTGCCAGAGCGTTATTGCACTCGGCGCCACTGATGTTGCTGGATGAACCTACTGAAGGGCTCGATGCGGACACTGAACAGCAAATTCTGTCTCTACTGCGCCAGCATTGTCAGCATAAGTCATTAATTATTGTCACCCACCGTCTGTACGGACTTGATCATATGGATCGTATTTACGTCATGGATGGCGGCACCATTATTGAACAAGGGCAACATGATGAATTGCTGACTCAGCAAGGTCGCTATTATCAATTTCATCAACGGCAACATCAGATTCGTCTTGAACCGGAGCAGTAACACACGATGCCAATAATTCAACTGAATGATGATTCATATGATTTCCCTCATCCGAAAGAAGCATTAACGGAGCCTAATGGTCTACTGGCGGTAGGAGGCGATTTATCCGCTAAACGATTAAATGCAGCTTACCATCAAGGCATTTTTCCTTGGTTTTTACCCAGCGAAGTGCCACTTTGGTGGTCTCCCGATCCGCGTGCGGTAATCATTCCCGGTGAATTGCATATCGGCCGAACATTACGCCGGTTTTTGCGCAATCATCCATACCGTATTACGGTGAATCATGCCTTTGAACAGGTGGTTTATTTCTGCGCTCAACGGCAGGAAGGAACATGGATAGGCCGGGATATTCAACAAGGTTATCAGAAATTGCATCAAACAGGACAAGCGCACTCAATAGAAGTCTGGCACAATGAGCGGATTGTTGGTGGCTTGTATGGTGTTAGCGTTGGCACACTATTCTGTGGTGAGTCTATGTTTAGCAGAATGGAAAATGCATCCAAATGTGCGCTCATTGCTTTCTATCACCATTTTCTGCGACACGGTGGTGAACTACTGGATTGCCAAGTGCTTAACCATCATACTGCGTCACTAGGTGCAAAAGAGATCTCCAGGGAAGAATTTATTCAGCATCTTTATCAATTCAGAAATCGGTCATTAAGACTCGGTTGTTGGTCACAACAAGTACTGGAGTTATAATCAACATTTGACCGATTCATGTTGATTATAACGTAAATATCACCATGCACCATTTGCAAAATAGCGGGTTAAAATACAACATTCCTTTACATAATGAGGGTTTTTCGGCATTATCTTGCCCGTTAAAAACGATGGTTATTAAACTTAGAGGATTAGATGGCCAAAGAAGACAATATTGAAATGCAAGGTACCGTGCTAGACACACTACCAAACACTATGTTCCGCGTTGAGTTAGAAAACGGGCACGTAGTCACTGCTCACATCTCAGGTAAAATGCGTAAAAACTACATCCGCATCCTGACAGGCGACAAGGTTACAGTTGAGCTGACCCCATATGACCTGAGCAAAGGCCGTATCGTCTTCCGTAGCCGCTGATTCATTACCGTTTATCAGGTATTACACCACAGGTAGCAACTTTGTATCTAACAACGTTGTATTCACCTGTGGTGTCGCTCTTTATTAGTGCACTACATCTTCCGGCTTCTGCTTATAAGCACTGCTGAAATCGTAGGTCAGTACGCGTTTTACCTTATCCAGGCCAATACTTACTGAGCCACCGTGAACTAATGAGCCGAACAAAAGTTCATTTGCCAACGGTTTTTTCAAGCTATCCTGAATAACCCGCGCCATTGGTCGAGCACCCATTGCTTTATCATAGCCTTTGTCACATAACCATTGACGAGCATCCGCACTGACCTCCAGCGAAACGCCTTTGTCATCCAATTGTGCTTGCAGGGCGACAATGAACTTATCAACTACCTGTTGAATAACCTCGATAGAAAGCGTATTAAACCAGATGATGCCATCAAGACGGTTACGGAATTCCGGTGTAAACACTTTCTTAATCTCTTCCATCGCATCAGAACTGTTATCCTGCTGCTTAAATCCAATGGACTTGCGCTGTGTTTCACGTACTCCCGCATTTGTTGTCATGACTAAAATGACGTTACGAAAATCCGCTTTACGGCCGTTGTTATCAGTCAAAGTACCGTTATCCATGACTTGCAATAACAGGTTAAATACATCTGGATGCGCTTTTTCAATCTCATCAAGCAGTAATACTGAATGAGGATGTTTAATCACAGCATCTGTAAGCAATCCTCCTTGATCAAAACCAACATATCCCGGTGGCGCCCCAATTAAACGGCTTACTGTATGGCGCTCCATATATTCTGACATATCAAAACGCAATAATTTGATATTCAGCACTTTAGCAAGCTGTACGGTGACTTCCGTTTTCCCCACGCCTGTCGGACCTGCAAGCAGGAAAGAACCCACCGGTTTATTATCCTGCCCCAACCCTGCACGACTCATCTTAATGGCCTCGGTCAATGCCGCAATCGCGGTATCCTGACCAAATACCAACATTTTCAGCCGCTCATCCAGTGTTCTTAGGACATCTTTATCACTGGCAGAAACAGTTTTTTCAGGGATACGGGCAATCCGGGCAACGACGAATTCAATATCCGACACATTAATCGTTTTTTTACGGCGACTAACCGGCACCAGACGGGTACGCGCCCCAGCCTCATCAATTACATCGATCGCCTTATCCGGCAAGTGGCGATCAGTAATGTATTTCACTGATAAATCAACCGCAGCGCGGATCGCTTTCGTGGTATAACGTACATCATGGTGCGCCTCATATTTTGGCCGCAACCCTTTAATAATCTGTACCGTCTCTTCGGGTGAAGGCTCAACAATATCAATCTTCTGAAAACGACGCGCTAACGCCCGATCTTTTTCAAAAATATTACTGAATTCATGATAGGTCGTAGAACCAATCACTCTGATACGTCCACTAGATAACAATGGCTTAATCAGATTAGCCGCATCGACCTGCCCCCCTGACGCGGCGCCTGCACCGATAATGGTATGAATTTCATCTATAAATAGAATACTTTTCTTATCCTGCTCAAGGGTTTTTAACAATGCTTTGAAGCGCTTCTCAAAATCACCACGATATTTAGTTCCCGCCAGCAATGAACCAATATCCAGCGAATAAATCGTACAATCAGCCATCACTTCCGGTACATCTTTTTGCACAATCCTCCATGCCAACCCTTCTGCAATGGCGGTCTTACCGACCCCTGACTCCCCGACTAACAATGGGTTGTTTTTCCGACGACGACACAACACCTGGATTGTTCTTTCCAACTCATCCTGACGGCCAATCAATGGATCAATCTGCCCTCTTTGAGCGAGTTGATTCAGATTAGTTGTGAAATTTTCCAATCGATCCTCACCTGTAGAGTGCTCTTCAGCAGATTGCGAGCCTGTCTCCTGATGATCCGATTCAGTGTCCTCTTTTTGCGTTCCGTGAGAAATGAAATTAACCACATCCAGACGACTAACATCATGTTTACGCAACAAATAGGCAGCTTGAGACTCCTGTTCGCTAAAGATAGCCACCAGCACATTAGCGCCAGAAACTTCTGAACGTCCAGAAGATTGAACATGAAATACCGCGCGCTGAAGAACACGTTGAAAACTCAACGTCGGCTGAGTCTCCCGCTCATCACTTTCAGGTAACAACGGTGTCGTTTGTGAAATAAAATTCTCCAGCTCCTTACGCAATTGAGCCAGATTGACCTTGCAGGCTTCCAATGCTTCACGCGCTGATGAATTGCTTAACAACGCCAGCAATAGGTGCTCCACAGTCATAAACTCGTGTCTGTTATCCCGTGCTTTAGCAAAGGCAATATTAAGACTAAGTTCAAGCTCTTGGTTGAGCATAGGCACCTCCCCCTAAAATCAGTATACCTGGTCAGATTTTTTCCAGCGTACAAAGTAATGGATGCCCGTGCTCCCTGGCATACATATTTACCTGAGCCGCTTTAGTTTCTGCCACCTCAGCAGTATAAACCCCACAAACAGCTTTCCCTTGATAGTGGACATCCAACATTAACTGCGTTGCCTGTTCAATATCATAAGAAAAGAACTTTCGTAATACGTCAACTACAAACTCCATCGGAGTGTAATCATCATTGTTAAGAATGACCTGATACATTGACGGCGGCTGCAATTTTTGCTGTCGTTCACTCTTAACAGATTCCTTAGTTTTCAAACTGTTATGATACTCGTTCATTATTTTCCCAACAGGATTAATCTCTAATACCAACTACTACCAGCAAATAAATTATGTTGCCGTTTATCTTATCATTCTCCGGGCAACTCCTTTTACCACAGACTATTCCCCTATGAAAACTCGGCATAAAAGTGAATGAACGAAACTCATATCGTTATCTATATCAAACTTTAGTCATTCAAAACAACCAGACATTTGTTCTGTGCTTGACGAGAATTTGATTTTTACTACAGTATGTTTTGTGAACAAACATAGATAATGTAGCTAATTATATGTGATTGTTTACAACTGTTATATTAATGGCTCATCTCAACCGAAATGATTAAACGAGGGATGTAGAAGTATGGAGACAGGCACTGTTAAGTGGTTCAATAATGCTAAGGGCTTTGGGTTTATTTGCCCGGCAAGCGGCGGAGAAGATATATTCGCTCATTACTCAACCATTCAGATGGACGGTTACCGGACGCTGAAAGCGGGCCAGAAGGTGAATTTCAGCGTTCACCAAGGCCCAAAGGGAAATCATGCCAGTATTATTGTTCCCCTTGAAAACGAACCCAAAGGCTAAATAGCCTGGCCTGTGGGTCACAACCAGGTATTATTCACACGCCGCCGGTCATTGCCTGCGGCGTAACACTATTTCATTTCCGCTTATTCTCTTGCCAACGCTTCTATCGGATCAAGTCGAGCAGCATTACGGGCAGGTAGAAACCCAAATATCACGCCAATTGCGGTAGAACAGGCGAAAGCGCTGAGTAAGGCTATCGGCTGGAAGACAAAATGCCAACCAGGCAGCGCCAGTTGAGCAATTAATGCAATCGTATAAGAGAGTACAATGCCCAAAACACCGCCAACCAGACAAACCAAAATAGCCTCTATCAGAAACTGCTGCATCACATCACTGGTTCTGGCGCCTACTGCCATACGGATACCGATCTCTCTTGTACGTTCAGTCACCGAAACTAACATAATATTCATCACGCCAATACCGCCAACTATCAGTGAAATTACCGCCACCATCGTCAAAAACAGTTGTAAAGTATGGGCCGTTTTTTCCGCCGCTTTTACCATCATGTCCACGTTATAGGTGAAAACATCCTTTTTGCCGTGGCGCAAAGTGAGCAACTGAACAATCTTCTTTTCTATATCCTTAGAGTTATAACCATCCTTTATTCTGACAGTAATTGAATCCAGATAATTTCGGTTCATCAGACGGCTGGTCATTGTGCTATGAGGCAACCAGACATGTAATGATTTGCCACTGCCAAATGTAGCTCTCTTATCAGATATCACTCCCACAATTGTGGCCGGCATATTACCCACCAGGATCACCTCCCCAATCACATTTTTCTGGTGAGGAAACAGCTTACGCTGAGTATTGTCATCAATAACCACAACTTGCCCCTGACGGCGTATCATATCCAATGAGAACCCCATTCCCTGGGAAAAGCGCAGAGCATAAACTTGAAAAAACTCATCACCAACGCCAGTCACTCTCGAAGCAACATCAATGTTCCCTTTACGAAGGCGCATTTGTCCCTCAATTTCTGGTGAAACAGCCAAAATATAGGGCTGCGCTTTAATCGCATCTGAATCCTCTATTTTCAGCGCTTGCATATTGACCGGATCATCAAGGCCAAAATCTTCTCCCGGATAAATATCAATAGTGTTGGTCGCGATCTCTTTAATATCGGATAACACCGATGCCCTAGCCGCATCTCCGATAACCAAAATAGTCACGACAGAAGCAATACCAATGATAATCCCCAACATGGTCAGTAAAGTTCGCATCTTGTTGGCAACCATCGCCCGCCATGCCATGAATAAAGCTTCATTAAACCGCCCAAAGGTCTGGCGTATCGACGATATTTTTGATGTTAATGACGGGGCTTTAGTGACTTTTCTACTCACTTGTGTGCCGGAGTCACTCATAATATGGCCATCTTTGATCTCAATAATCCTCTGTGCCTGCGCCGCAATTTTTGAATCATGAGTGACAATAATGACGGTATGCCCTTGTTCACACAGTTGTTTGAGGATCGCCATCACCTCTTCGCCAGAATGGCTATCCAACGCTCCGGTTGGTTCATCAGCCAAAATGACCTGACCGCCATTCATCAACGCCCTGGCGATACTGACCCTCTGCTGCTGTCCGCCTGAGAGCTGCCCTGGCTGATAGTCAATTCGCTCTTCAAGCCCTAAACGACCAAGCAACTCTATTGCTCTCTGACGACGTGCGGCTTTAGCGGCTCCCGCGTAAATAGCGGGAATTTCCACATTCTGTTCAGCGGTTAAATGAGTCAGTAAATGATAACGTTGAAAAATAAAGCCAAAATGTTCCCGTCTCAGCGCTGCTAGTTCATCATTATTTAGTTCAGCAACATTCTGTCCCGCGACCCGGTATTCACCGTTACTGGGTTGATCAAGACAACCAAGAATATTCATCAGTGTCGATTTACCCGAGCCTGACGCGCCGATAATCGCAACCATCTCACCGGCGTAAATAGACAAGGTAACATCATCCAGTACTTTTACCTGTTGCTCACCTGCGGGATAGCTGCGTTCTATACCTTTCAGCTCAAGTAATGCATTCATGCCTCATCCCCTGCTGCATCACTAAGACCTGTAATCACCTGCTCATGCTCTTTCAGACCAGACAGAATTTGTACATTCACATCATTGCGCACGCCAATGGTCACTTCTCGTTTCTCTTGTTTATCTCCATTCAGGATATTCACCTCATAATGGGTTGGCGTAATCTGTTTACCCAGAGCAGAGATCGGGATCATTAACACATCACGATGGGAATCAAGTTGAATTTTCACCTGTGCAGTCATTTGCAAACGTAAAAGTTGCTGAGGATTAGCCACCTCAAAACGGGCATAGAAGAAAATCGCATCATTAATCTTTTCTGGCGTCGGCAAAATATCTTTCAACACCCCTGGAAAATTTTTATCCGGTGCGCCTAATACGGTAAAAGAAGCTTTCTGACCTGGTTTCAGGTAAATAATATCCGCCTCTGATACTTCCGCTTTTACCAACATCGTGCCCAAATCAGCCAGTGTCAGAATGGTCGGGGCTTCCTGTGCCGCAATGACTGTTTGCCCCTGAAGCGTTTTAATATTGACAACGATACCATCCATTGGTGCTGTAATCCGAGTGTATTGCAAATTCGTCTCAGCAGTATCAAGGCTAGCCTGATTTTTACTGATTTGCGCCAATAAAGTTTCTACCTGCGCTCTTTTCACTTCAACGTCTGTTTTAGCCTGATCCAATTCCTGGAGCGAGACCGCTTGCACTTTTGCCAGATTGTTTTGACGCTGTAATGTAAGCCGCGCCAATTTCAATTGTGCCCTGGCTTCTATCAGATCAGCATTCAATTCTCTAATCGTGGCTTCAACTTCTTTAACCTGGTTTTGCGCAGGCTTAGGATCAATCAAAGCCAGTAACTGGCCTTCTGTCACCTTATCGCCCACTTCAACATACAAATTCTGCAACTGACCACTTACCTGCGCGCCAACATCCACTTTCCTGACCGCATCCAGTTTCCCTGTTGCCAGTACATTTTTTTCCAAATCGCCTTTAATGACAGGGACTGTCTGATATTTAATTGTTTTTGGCCCACTCAGAAAATGCCCCAGAACCAATGTGATAACAGCCACAATAGTTAACAATACAACCCATCGACGTTTCGGACGAATAAAATTCATTTAAATATCACCATATTAAGCATTGGATTCAGAGAAATGGTAAAAACTGATTTTCTTGCAATACTTTACTTTGAAAACCGAGGATTTCTACTCATTCCAGATAGATGCCGTTCTTTTTACATTTTATACCCGTTGCGATTCATTAATAACACACTCACCTTAAGAATAAAAAATTCTTTGAGCAACAGCATACTTCTCTCTATCCTGACTATTCTCTTAATGTAAAAAAATTGTTATCTTTTATTTTCATAGTCTTTACAACCATTTTTGAAAGTCTTTACAACCGATTTTTATGCTAGATTTGGATAAAAAGACATTAACTGTTTTACAGGATGTTAATTATGTACTCTGGGCTGCTGATCATTCTTTTGCCGTTAACGCTAGGCTATCTTATCCATTTGAATAATAAAGCATTATTAAATTCTATTCATCGCCTTCTTAACGCGATGGTCTATGTCATTCTGTTTTTAATGGGAACCAGCCTGGCTTTGTTGGACGATTTAGGCCGTAACCTCTTCTCTATCTTTCAATACGCGATGACATTTTTTTTTATGTATTTTTACAGCTAATATGCTAGCACTATTCCTTCTTGAAAAATGCGATCCTTGGGTTATTAGTCCACATAAACAAGAAAAACCCCCTTCCCGTTTGCATATGATTTTTGAATCACTGAAATTATGTGGCGTGCTGATTTTAGGTTTCCTATTTGGACTCACTGGCTGGTCATGGCTACGCTTCTCCAATCATGCTAGTGAAATTGCCTTAGTCGTTTTACTATTATTTGTCGGTATTCAATTACGTAACAGCGGTATGAACCTGAAACAAATATTGCTGAACCGCCGAGGTATGATTATTGCAATTATTGTCGCGACCAGTGCACTTGCCGGCGGTGCGATTGCGGCACTTATCCTTGGGCTGCCAGTGAAAACAGGTTTAGCATTGGCTTCCGGCTACGGCTGGTATTCCCTGTCTGGTATCTTACTTTCTGATGCTTACGGGCCGGTAATCGGCAGTGCCGCATTCTTTAATGACCTGGCGCGTGAGCTAGCAGTAATTATGCTAATTCCTGTTTTTATCGACCGATATCGCTCAAGCGTACTAGGGTTAAGCGGTGCGACTTCTATGGATTTCACCTTGCCGATATTACAACGGTGTGGTGGAGTCAGTATCGTCCCGGCAGCGATAGTCCACGGTTTTGTGCTGAGTTTGCTAGCGCCCTTACTGATGGCATTCTTTACTTAACCAGAATTTGAGCCACAATTAATACTTGATGTCATAAATAACGGTTCGGACGCTTCATCTTTCCTCAGTACGGTAATAGAATAAATAAGCTTTTGTTGTAAAATCGCACAAGGAGAAAATAGAACGCGTTAATCAGGCATGTAATTGAAATATAAATTAATAATATTCTGTGCATAAGATGTTGCATAATTATGCTAGTGGGTTTAGCATCGGACTAAACCACTGACTATTCAGAATTAAAGCATGAGTATTCAATTAAAAAACATTGATTGTTATTACGGTGCCCATCAAGCACTGTTTGATATTAATCTTGAGTGTTCTCCAGGGGAAACGATGGTTTTGCTAGGGCCAAGTGGCGCGGGTAAAAGTACGTTGTTGCGAGTATTAAACCTGCTGGAAATACCACGATCCGGCCAGTTACATATTGCTAATCATCAATTCAATTTCGAGCAAACGCCAGGAACAAAGGAGATTCGTTCTCTACGCCAGAATGTAGGTATGGTCTTTCAGCAATATCACTTATGGCCGCATCTTACTGTTATGGATAACCTGATCGAAGCACCTTGTCGCGTATTAAGTTTATCCAAGCAACAGGCACAGGAAAAAGCGAATAAGCTCCTTTCCCGTTTGCGCTTAGATGATTTTGCCGGCCGCTTCCCACAACATTTATCTGGAGGACAACAGCAACGGGTTGCTATCGCACGGGCATTAATGATGGAACCCCAAGTTTTATTATTTGATGAACCAACCGCAGCACTGGACCCAGAAATCACAGCACAAGTTGTTAACATCATCCATGAATTATCTGCAACGGGCATTACACAGATTATCGTTACCCATGAAGTGGAAATCGCCCGCAAGGCCGCAAGCCGTGTCGTATATATGGAAAACGGCCGCATTGTAGAACAAGGTGACACCAGCCACTTTACCCAACCACAAACCAAAGCCTTTGCTAATTATCTATCACACTAACTATTAATAGGATATAGCGATGAAAAAACTACTTTTTGCAGCCCTCTTAGGCACAGTAACTTTATCTGCAACCGCCACGGAAAAAGAGACCATTCGTTTTGCTACAGAAGCCACTTATCCTCCGTTTGAGTTCATCGATGAAAATAATAAAATTCAGGGTTTTGATGTCGATCTGGCCAATGCTCTCTGTGAGAAAATTAATGCAACATGTACCTTCACTAACCAATCCTTTGACAGCCTGATCCCCAGTCTGAAATTTCGTCGCTTCGATGCTTTAGCCGCCGGTATTGACATCACTCCTGAACGCCAAAAGCAGGTTGATTTTACTAACACTTATTACGACAACTCAGCGGTTTTTATTTCCGTTAAAGGTAAAGTCTCCAGCGTCGCAGAGCTGAAAGGCAAACTTGTGGGTATACAGAATGGGACAACTCACCAGAAGTATCTGATGGAACAACGAAAAGAGATTAAAACCGTTCCTTATGACAGCTATCAAAATGCGATTCTAGATCTAAAAAACGGCCGTCTGGACGCCGTTTTCGGTGATACTGCCGTTGTTAACGAGTGGCTGAAAAAGAATGAAAATTTAAATACCATCGGTAACAAAGTCACCGACAAAAATTACTTTGGTATCGGTTTAGGTATTGCTGTTCGTAAGGGTAACAAAGAGCTACAAGATAAGCTGAATAAAGCTCTCGCTGACATTAAACGAGATGGCACTTATGACATCATCTATAAAAAATGGTTTAAATAAGTAGCTAAATCTCCATGAATGAATTCCAATCTCTAACAAGCGCCGCCGGCATCACCGTCGGCCTTGCCGTATCCGCATTAGTGCTTGGCCTGATTTTAGCCATGCTATTTGCTGCCTGGGAATCAGCCCGTTGGAAACCCTTTGCCATACTTGGCACTTGTTGGGTCACTCTGTTCAGAGGATTGCCGGAAATTTTGGTCGTGCTATTCGTCTACTTCGGCGCGTCACAACTTCTCATGATACTGGCTGATGGCTTTGATGTTTATCTTATCTTCTGGCATCCCAGGATTCAGATAGATATTCAAGACTTTTATGTCAGCCCATTCCTTTGTGGCGTCATTGCACTGTCCCTGCTCTACTCTGCCTATGCATCCCAGACACTCCGTGGTGCGATAAAAGCCATTCCTACCGGTCAATGGGAAGCAGGTCAAGCACTAGGTCTTGGTCGCGCTGAAATATTTTTCCGCCTGATCATGCCCCAAATGTGGCGACATGCTCTACCAGGGCTAGGCAACCAGTGGTTAGTTTTGTTGAAAGATACCGCGCTGGTATCGCTTATCAGTGTGAATGATCTGATGCAACAAACCAAAAGTATTGCCACACGCACTCAGGAGCCTTTTACCTGGTATATGATTGTGGCGCTGATCTATCTGGCTATTACTCTACTCAGTCAATTTATTCTAAAGAAAATTGAGATGCATACCACCCGCTTTGATCGGAGTGTTTCCTGATGCTTGAGTATATTCAACAAATTTTGCCAGGGTTGACAACCAGTCTGAGTCTGACCGTTACAGCGCTTTTTGTTGCTTTCATGATGTCCGTTCTGTTCACTATGGTTCTGACCATGAAATTGCCGGTACTGACACAACTGGTAAAAACCTACATTACTCTGTTCACCGGTACGCCTTTGCTGGTGCAGTTCTTTCTGATTTATTACGGCCCCGGACAATTTCCAACCATAAAAGCGTACCCGTGGCTTTGGCAGTTACTGTCTGAGCCTTGGTTGTGCGCAATGGTAACGCTGGCGCTTAACAGTGCGGCATATTCTACTCTGCTATTCTATGGCGCAGTGAAGGCAATTCCTGCCGGTCAGTGGCAATCCTGTCAAGCGTTGGGCATGTCTAAAGCACAATCTATGCGAATACTGCTGCCCTATGCTTTTAAACGGGCGTTATCTTCCTATTCCAACGAAGTTGTATTGATTTTCAAGAGTACCTCTCTCGCAAGTACGATTACTTTGCTGGAAGTCATGGGATACAGTCAGCTTCTATTTGGCCGTAATTATGATGTGATGGCTTTTATCGCCGCAGGGATAATTTATCTATGTGTTAACGGCATCCTGACTTTGCTGATGCGGATAATTGAACGCCGAGCACTCGCTTTTGAGCGCCATAACTAAACGGGATAGGGCGGTTCTTATAGAACCCCCATTCCCCACATATTCTTTGATTATTTAATCGCGATTTAATTTCAATAACGTTAAAACTTCGTAATGCTCGGTATGGGGGAACATATCAAACAACTGTGTCTTTTCTACACGATAGTTGGCTAGTGCCGCAATATCTTTCGCCATTGTCTGAGCGTTACAGCTTGAGTAAAGAATATAATCCGGCGCCATTTTACTGAGATAATCGCACAACGCTTTACCAATTCCCCGACGAGGTGGGTTTACCAAAACCAATTGCGGAATTTGCTCTTTCACCACGGCGAAATTTGTCGAGTCCAAAGCTTGAAACTCGATATTTTCCAAACCCAGTATTTTTGCCGAATCACGGGCGCAATCAATGGCTTCGGGGCTGATTTCGATTCCGGTTAAACAGGTGTTTTTATCTGCGCAATGCAGACCAAAACCGCCAACACCACAAAATAGATCCCACATGCTACTGATTTTCAATTCACGAACCCAACGCCCTGCTGTTGCATACAATTCAGAAGCCATTTTCGGGTTAGTCTGGAAAAAGCTATGGGGACGGATGTAAAGAGGAATGCCATTGAACTGTTCCTTAAGCGCTTTTTGCTCAGTAAATAGGAGCTCTTTTTCTCCCTCTAAGATCGCCATATGGATCGGCTGAATATTAGCAGAGATCACCGTAAGCTGCGGCAATTGCTCACGCAACCGAGGTAAGGCACGCTCCAATTGAGCAATCTTCGTTTCAGAACGCAGTACAAAACGCAACATCATTTCACCGCTATGACGGCTTTCTGTCAGCAACAAATATTTTAGTTCACCCCGCTTACGAGCAACGTTATACGGCGTCAACCCGGCATAAGCAATGAACGATTTAACAACATCGAATACAGGCTGAAAATGCGCTGGATAGAGGGGACAATTACACAGATCAACCGCCGTGCCATCACGATGCAATATACCTAGTAATGGGCGTTCTACACTGCCACTGACGACCATTTTGGCTTTGTTACGAAAGGAGTCTGATTGGCTGGCGATTGGAGGCAACCATTGATTCACAAGGGCTTGAGATAATAACTGTTTTAGATTCTGCTGTTTATCTTCTAACTGCTGAGAATAGGGTTTTTCAAGCCACTGACAAGAGTGACAATGCCCCGCAGAATAATGCGTACATTGCATTGTAGGATAACCGTGTTGGAAATATTAGTGCAAAGTAAAAGTCGGCGCTTTAGCAGAAGCTTGTGCTTCTTCTTCCTCTTCAATGTCACCCTCAATTTCGATATCACGATTAATATACAGCAAGTTATTACTGTGAATTTCAAAAATCACACCTGCAATCTGCTCTTCGCTTTGTTGCAAGAAATGAGAAAACTGGGAAAAAGTCAGCCCGGCTGAAATAAGGAAAGATTGACACACCACCAATTTCGGTAAATTTTCATCCTGAATATCAAGAAAAGCTTTGATTGTCAGGGAACTGGCATTAATCTGGCTTAGATTAGCCATCAGAGGAATAATGGCGGTTGGTTTAACTTCTGCCAATGCAGAAAACAAGATTACATTGTCTAACAAATCAATTTTAGCATCAAATAAACCATCAATATTCTGCATATGAGGTAGATGCAGCGCTTGGCATGAATCGCACTCAAAGTAAGAAATTTTGAGCTGATCCAACCACTCACGCAATACCGATAAGTCAGGAATGACAAGTGAACTCATCTAACAACCCCATACAACGGAAAATGAAAAAGCGCTATAGCTTACGAAATAATTCTTTATCGCGCTATCACCAATAACTGATAAATTATTTTTATCTACCGTTATCACTACCTTCTGCCTTATTTTTACTCTCTTTTTTATGATCAATTCCCAGAAAAGAGAGACCACACACTGCACGCCAAATGATATTAACCGCAGCGGGGACCAAACAACCCACGCCGGTGAAAATCATAACAACATGTGCTTCTGGCGTCATTAGTAAATCTGTTAAGACGACAATATCATTAATAGTCAAATATGCCAGGAGCAAGCAGCCAATGCCGACAATTTCTAGCAGGATAACCTGTTTTGGCATATCTGCCAATGAACTCATACTGCCTTGACGACTTTTCATCACATCCTCTTTAACAATCTGATGCTGCATTATACTACCGGAAACTCTGTTACCAAAATTGGTATGTTGAATTAAAACAAAAGGCAATTTCTACTTTTTTTTACAGATCTATACAGGCATAGTAGCGATCAAATAAGCATGAACAACACATCAAACCGCATTATTTTAATATAACCAAGAGGAGTTTATATGTTTACTGTGATTTTCGGTCATCCTGGCTGCCCATACTGTGTCCGCGCGAAAGAGCTGGTGGAACGACTAAAAGAGCAACGTGATGACTTTAACTTCCGTTATGTTGATATTCACGCAGAAGGTATTACTAAAGCCGATCTAGAAAAAACAGTTGGCAAACCCGTAAAAACTGTGCCACAGATTTTCGTTGACGAGCAACATATTGGCGGCTACACAAACTTCGAAGCATACGTGAAGGAACACCAACTGCTACAATAATCGGACTTCCCGCTCTGCTTTGTTGTGGTAAAAATCGCCGTTGATTATTAGCCGTAGTGGACTCGGTTGATTTGTGCAAAAAATGTTATTTTCATCAAACTGAAAAAAAATCTGATTTTTTTTCTTATCACGAAGAACTTTCTTGCCAAGTCGTAGTCTGAGTTAATGCCACTGCTTTTCTTTGATATCCCAATATTGAGGAACCCGATAGTCATCCATTTTGGTTTAAGACTATCGGGTTTTTTTATCGCTTGAAGAACATGCCTCTCATAAACATATAACCGATTCTACAGATGCTCAAACTATCAACCACTTGTACTATTACTTCAATAATCCAGAGGTTATCACCACATATATCAATAAGTTACTTAGTTTTTGTCATGATAACCGCCAGATGTTTCCTTGACGGAAATATAAACCAAACATAAATAACACCAACAATTACGCTTTACTCACAAGTCGGCCAACTTTACTCTCTTGCGTCCGACTATCGTGATGTACATAAGTGACTATATGTGAGGCCCGATTTGTTAGAACAAATAAATCATGATCTGTTTACTTTTTTCAATGCTACACCTGAATCATCACCAGCCATGATTGCAATAGCGGTGTTCATTGCAAAATATCTGGTTCTTATTTTTCCTCTAACATTGGTTAGTTTCTGGTGCTGGGGTTCAGAGCGTACTCTCCCTTATCATCGGGTTATCGTCAGTAAAACCACCATTGCCTTCTGTTTTGCCATGCTAACCTCATACTGTATCGGTTTACTCTGCCCTCACGACCGCCCTTTCGCAGAAGGTTTTGGTTATAACTTTCTGCCTCACGCACCAACAACCTCATTCCCAAGTCACCACGGAACAGCTGTCTTCACTTTCGCTTTATCCTTTCTATTCTGGTATAGAATTTGGCCAGGCTTATGTATGATGGCAATTGCACTGGCTATCGCATGGGCCAGAATCTATTTAGGCGTTCATTGGCCGATGGATATGGTCGGGGCATTTATCGTCAGCCTAATGGGATGCGCTTTTGCGCAAATAATATGGAGCCTGTCTGGTGAAAGTTTACAAAAAAGATTGAACAGCCTGTACCAACGTTGCTGCGCTTTTCCTATCCGTAAAGGCTGGATAAAAAGCTAGTAACATAAATGCAACTTAGTGACTTGGGATAAACAAACCCTATTCCAATCAAGGTCTTTTTATTAGAAATCATTGGCTAAACTTTACATGCCAAAATGAACATGAGTTAACCAGCGGGGTAATATTCTGTACCCTATTTTAACATTTATTTGCGCTTAAATTCAGTCCAACGATTTTCATATAAATCAATAAATCTGTATAAATCACTATGTAAATAGATATATAACGAAGGAGATTATTAAAACTTGATCAAAGGATAGCGAGTACATCTTTCATGCATATTATTGATGCCATTAATCCATTATCCTAGTTTTATATATATCTTTCACAAAAATACAAACATGACATCAGAGATAGCTATTTTTAAAATTCGGTAACAAATTGATATTTATCAATTTATTAACCATACCTTCTATTTGCCATTTTTATTCATTAATATATAAACAAATGGATGGAGAATAACAAAAACATAAGATAATAATGAGAGTTGAGTAATAGGAAAATTGAGGTTATAATTTGACCTCGTTAAAATTCGCAATATTTAGGCAACAATTACACTAAATCTCGCAACATGATGACTTTTCGAGATATATTCCGCATTTGAGACTATGATCACGGTACTATTCACTAAAAATCGCTATCTTGCCGCTATCAAAAGTCTGGTCTTAAAATTTCCAGACTTTCTTTCAAAAAAGAAAGTAAAGCGAAAATTTTGGCTTGTTAATTCAAAGTCCAATTTTCGACCAAGATGTTAATGTGGTAATAAAAACGTTTAAATAAACACCAAAGATATTTAAAGAATTTATTTTTTATAAAGAAAGAGTTAGGCCACATGTATTTGCATTTATTGCATACTTGCGGCATTGTAATTTCGTTTTTTAATTTACCGCGTTATTCTCGGAGATAACTATGGATATGACTCAAACAGGTACAATCGCATCGCAGGCGACCAGCCCAAGCGATTATAAAACCTGGCGTAAATCAGATACAGTATGGATGCTTGGCTTATACGGCACCGCGATTGGCGCCGGTGTATTATTCTTACCTATCAACGCTGGTATTGGCGGCCTGCTGCCTCTTCTGGTGATGGCACTACTGGCTTTCCCAATGACTTTTTTCGCCCATCGCGGGATGTGTCGTTTCGTTCTATCGGGTAAAAACCCAGGTGAAGATATTACCGAAGTCGTAGAAGAGCACTTTGGCAACCTGGCAGGTAAACTTATCACCCTGCTCTACTTCTTCGCTATCTACCCGATTCTGTTGGTTTACAGCGTTGCTATTACCAACACCGTAGACAGCTTTATTGTTCACCAATTACATTTGCCATCACCTCCTCGCGCCCTGCTGGCTCTGATCCTAATTATTGGTATAATGACCATCGTTCGTTTCGGTGAACAGGCTATTGTTAAGGCGATGAGTGTGCTGGTATTCCCATTTGTTGCTGTTTTGATGCTGCTGGCGTTCTATCTGATCCCTAACTGGAACACCGCAATCTTTGAAAATATCAGCGTCTCTGCATCAGGTGCAAGTCATGGGCTGCTTATTACGCTATGGTTGGCAATCCCGGTAATGGTATTCTCCTTCAACCACTCGCCAATTATCTCGGCGTTTGCCGTGGCAAAACGTGAAGAGTACGGTGAGAATGCTGAGAAAAAATGCTCCCGCATTTTGGCTTACGCCCATATCATGATGGTTGTCACCGTGATGTTCTTCGTATTTAGTTGCGTATTGAGCCTGTCTCCAGAAAATCTAGCGGAAGCCAAAGCACAAAATATTTCTATCCTCTCTTATCTGGCTAACCACTTTAATACACCAGTGATTGCCTACATTGCTCCATTTATTGCATTCATCGCCATTACCAAATCTTTCCTTGGTCATTATCTGGGAGCGCGTGAAGGTTTTAATGGTATGGTTGTTAAGACATTGCGTGACCAAGGCAAAACTATTGAGCCTAAAAAGCTGAATCGTATCACGTCAATTTTCATGTTAGTCACGACTTGGATTGTTGCGACTCTGAACCCAAGTATTTTGGAAATGATCGAAAGATTGGGCGGTCCTGTTATCGCAATGCTGCTGTTCATTATGCCAATGTATGCAATCCGCAAAGTGCCTGCAATGCGCAAATATGGCGGCAAGCTAAGTAACCTATTTGTCATCTTTATGGGATTGGTGGCTATTTCCGCAGTCCTCTATTCACTGTTTGCATAGATAAACATGACTTGGTTGCTGTTCTCTTTAAACGAACAGCAACCGAATAATGACATGAACTAACCGGTGGAAAAATTTAAGCTTCCCTCCACTTCACCCAATCCCCTTGCTGTTCATCATATTGCCACAGATCGTCCTCGTTAAAATATCCACGTTCATCTATTGGCGCCCCCTGCTCCTCTTCTTCGTCCCATTGTTGCCGCAACTTATCTGTCAGGATATAAGGCGTCTTGGTCGCAATCTCCCCGGTAAAAGGAAACCTATAGCCTGTCTCTTCCAGACGGATAAACCTGGCATCGGTAGGAATATTAGAGATAACTACAGCCTCGGTTGCTGAAGGGAAGAGAATATAGCCGTTAATCAGAGGGAAATATCGTGGTAAACCCGGTTTATATGGTGGTGGAATGACATCAACCGCGTTCCACATAAGAAGATAATCTAACCCCTCATCGTTATTCGGCCCCATTGGATAACCTTGGTAAAAATAACGATTATGAACGGAATAATTTTCCGTCAATACAGCTGCAATATAAAAATAGTAACTAATCAGATCGATTTCTTCTGTTCTGAACGTACCAAATATTGAATGTAAAGGAAATATTCCCATGCCACCAAGGAGACCAAGAACCTCATACTGTTCATCATGACCATATTGATCAATATATTTCCCGGTCTTGATTTTTGACACTTGCATATCGGTCAAAATACTATCGTGTCCATTACTTGGGTTGAATCTATATCGACCATAAAGAAAGTGCAGACTATCCTCATAAATGTAAGTAAATTGCTCCTGATTAAGCATACGGAGAGGATTAGGTTTATCCGTCCATCGCTTGTCAGCACCTAAATTATTGCGATTTCCAAAACGGATAGAAAGCGCCAACGGATCAAGATATGACATATAACCACCTTTTCATCATAGAACAATGAGCCTATACGCCCATTAGAAAACGATAATTATTTTTCCAACAACGGTTCAACACTATATTGTCATGTCAGTTTATCACTGCCTCCCCATAATTATCTTAAATGTATTAATGCTAAAGCACTAAATGCCTGTATTAACTCTCTATCCAAAATAAGCAATCTACATCTATATTCAATAGAATAATGAATTCTAATTATTCTATTTCTAATAACATTCTTCTATTGATAAATAGAAAATTACCCCAAAAAAATTTAGTCTTAATATTGAAATAGTTATTTGCATGGCTATTTTATTTACTATTGAGTTTTTTATAGAATAGACCAATACTTCATAAAGAAAAGTTTTTTTTTATAAAAAACACACACAACATCTCATTTACATTAATATTTATATAAATTTCAAACAAATAAATTAACCATATTTATTTACAACAATCAAAAATATAATTTAAATTTTTAATTACCAAGCTAATCATTCAAAATAAATAAATTACCAATAACATTTTAATTTAATCTAATTATATGAAACATAGAAAATCCCAATTATTTTATATTTCTCCCGTTGACAATTTATTTTCTATTTTTAGCAATATAACTCTATTTATCAATTAATTACATTATTTTTTCAAATTTATTTGACAACCTATAAATGGCACCTATAGTTATATGTGTTAGAGAAAATGTTATATGCCAATTAAAAATGTTAACTGTCCTATATTTTTAGTGCGAAAAAAATTTCTTATGTAGATTGCTTTTATAGTAGAAGTACCAACCACCTTATATTTCTCAAACAAACGGTTTTCCGTTAATTATTCAGAGACAATATAAGTCATTTATTAATTAATTTATATTTTGGAGTTTATATTATGATTAACGACATGCATCCTTCTTTAATCAAAGACAAAGATATGGTAGACGACGTAATGTTACGTAGCTGTAAAGTCATTGCAATGAAAGTTATGCCAGACAAAGTTATGCAAGTCATGGTGACTGTATTAATGCTTGATGGCACATCTGAAGAAATGCTTTTAAAATGGAATCTGCTAGATAATAGAGGCATGGCGATTTATAAAGTCCTAATGGAAGCACTTTGCGCGAAGAAAGATGTGAAAATAGGAACCGTAGGAAAAGTTGGTCCTCTCGGTTGCGATTATATTAATTGCGTAGAAATCTCTATGTAAAATAATCGCCTGTGAAATGCTTGAGCCAAATAATAGATTCCTAATAGAAACGCAATCTGATTGAAGCGGTTTCATTAATCGCAACATACAGTACTTTTGTGATAGGAGTTTGGCACAACATTTCTGTGGTATAATGAAGCTGACTTTTACAACAGCACATTTTACCCTATTTGAGGCAGAGCGTAATATTAACGCTCTGCCTGCCTGGTTGTATTTAATATAAAAATATAAATGCATAAAAATAATATAAAATAAAACTCCAAAAAATTATAATTAATTAACCAGTTATCTATTTCAAACAGACAACATCAATATATTATTATAAAAATTTAATTTCGTTCGAAAACATTTCTTATAAAAACCACCTTTAGGATAGAACACAGCCCCTACTCAATCTTAAAAAAACAAGGCATAACAATATCCCATTATTGTACACTGTGAACAATTAACAACATATGTAATTACATCAATAACATTCGCAATATATAATTATTAATAAAATATCATATGCCCAGGCACTATTAACATTAAAATAGATTCAAATTAATTAATTTCAAAAATTGTAGTTATATATATCCATGCGAAATATTATAGGATAATAATAATTTCATAATGTTTTATCTGAATATTAACTAGAAAACAGAAATTTAAACCATTCACTACATACTGACTGTTCGTTTCAATGCCTACAGCTTATTTCTTACCCACACTCTATTATAAGAACATCCTGCATAAATAATGCCTATTGGAACAGATTATTAATTTTTCCATTTCAACGGCACGAAATAAATATCAATATTATTTTTTGATTAGAGTGATACCTTTGATTATTATAACCATTTAGAGGAAATATATTATTGGCAACATTTTAACAGCATCAATAATTATATAACACAGATAAACTTTTAGTATAGATTACAATTACCAATTATCTTATATTTCTTCGGCGGACAAATTACTGTTCTGCACATTTTGGTAAAAAAATTCTATTTTTCAATTACATTAAATTAAAAGGTTAACACGATGAACTATGCAAATCCTTCTTCTAATGAAGCGGTAACAGAAAATAAACCTGAAAACACTTCTCCAACTCCTAATTACTATTTCGCTGTTGGTACAGTAACTTCAGTTCAGGCTGCACCTGATCAAAACCAATTACAAGTGACTGTAACTATGCAATTCCCTAACGGCAAATTTAACTATCTGTTATGGTGGAATGCGCAGGACTACAGAGGTGCTGCACTGTATCATCTTCTTCTGAACGCTTGCAGTAATAACAAACGTGTAAATATAACTTCTTCATCAGCGGTTTCTCCTGGTGGTTACAATTATATCTACAACGCAACATTGTTGGCTTCTTAATATAAAGTCATAAATTGCTAAATAGCTGCACCTAATTCCTTATTGCTACAATAGAAATTGAGTGTAGTATTTCTCTGGTAGAACAAAGCTGATGTTGAGTAAAAGCTAACAGTATTTTCTACCAGAGATTCCCTTCTCCAGGCAGGTCCTTAATCACAAGGTTCTGCCTGTTCTCACAACACCGTTTTGAATTCACGATAATTAATAAATAATATCTTATTTCAATAATGCTATTTCGGTGTCATTAATCTATATTCAATGAATTTAAAAATCATTTCAAATAAACAATAATAGACCTAAAATTAACCCTAATAAATTTATTGATCATATATTTAACACACCCAATAACAACATATTAAAACAATTATATTAAATCTATTTCTGAACATGGATATTTTAATTTTCTACAAATTAATTTCCTATCTAATATTACCTATAGAATAATAAAAACCCAATCAAAACCCATTTTCTTGACAAATATCAATAATGCTTACTACTATTTTTAATGCTTGAATATCTATTTTTCTCTCACTCATTTCTCTTCATAATAGGTGATAAAATGTCAGAAGAAAGCCAACGTATTAAAAAGCCATCCTCAGGTTATGCAACAGATTATTTCTACGATGGAGCATGGCATAGAGCCGTCAAATTTGTTGAGGGCAGTGTTGAATTTTTTGATGTTTATGATGTTATCTTTGAGGGGATTACTTACCAATCTCCACCGATCTTAGTTTCTGAGAATCTCATTGTTGTTCCCATAGCAAAAGATGAAGTTGCCTGGAACAGTAAAATAGAAATATACGGTGCTATTGGCACTGGAGAAAGTGAAAAGATTTTTTCTGACGGTGATGCTGTCCGGCCTTTTGCTGGTGAACTTGATGTTTCAAATCATCAGGAACCTCTTGTTATTTTCGGCGGAGGCAATGTTAGTCGTTTTCCCAACTACACAGCCAATGTCAATGGGGTTGAATATGGTGGTTTGATTATAGATCCAGAAAAAAATTCAATATCCTTATTGCGCCCCATTGAAGATGGAAAACTGATGGTATTTGGTAAAACTGAAACTGGCAAAAATGTCATTGTCTTTGAAATAGAAACTGAAGGTGAAAATAAACCGCTTAATGGATGGGTAGAGTTTCATGACGTAGCAACCTGTATTCTATTCAGAAGTGGCGATTTAACAGGATTCGCTAATAGCTATGAACTCCGATATGAAGGAACATCAACCCGCAATTATCGAGGTTTATCACCTACACATATTCGCTACGAAAATATTGGTCATCATGTTAAAACTGAGGTTGAATTATGGGCTTACTGGCAAGATAAACCTGATGGTGTCTTGTTATTCAAAGGCCGGCACAACGGATCTGCTGTAAAAAACAACAAACGTTGCTCTCTGGATGAAAAAAAATAAGTGTAAAACGTGCGCGGCAAAATGCCGCGCCCTAAGCAAGGAAGAATATAACTCCATCCAACCCGCCGCATAAACCACACATTGACGTCAATCAACCAAAAAGCGCCTTAAACCAACCACTCACCTTCATCACAATCAAATCCCAAATGCGACTAAAAAAGCCACCTTCCTCCACCGCCTCTTTAACTACCAAAGGACGTTGTTCAATCACCTTATCCCCTAATTGGAAATTAATCACACCGACAAACTGATTTTTCGCCAAAGGCGCTGTCAATGGCGTCTGATTTAACGTGTAACTGGCTTTCAGGTTTTTTAGCTGCCCACGAGGAATGGTGATTGCCGCATCTTTTTCCACGCCAAGAGCAACATCTGAACGATCTCCATACCAAACCTTTTCTGAAACAAACGGTTCGTTAGCTTTAATGGGCGTCACTGTTTCATAAAAACGGAGTCCCCATGCAAGTAATTTTTCACTTTCGGCGAAACGAACCCGATCACTTGGCGCACCTAGCACAACAGAAATCAACCGCATAGGTCCTTCTGTCGCTGAAGCAACCAGGTTATAACCAGCGCCGCTGGTATATCCTGTTTTCACACCATCAACATTCATATTCTTATTCGACAACAATCGGTTACGGTTAGGCTGTTGGATTTTATTAAAGGTGAATGTTTTCTCTTTATGCAGGGCATACTCATCAGGCACATCACGGATCATAGCCTGACTCAATATCGCCATATCACGCGCAGTGCTGAATTGGCCCTCAGCATCCAATCCATGAACCGTGCGAAAATGGGTGTTAGTCAACCCAAGTGCTTTTGCATAATTATTCATCAGACTAACAAATACATCCTGACTACCCGCCACATAATCAGCTAAAGCAATGCTGGCATCATTGCCAGACTGAATGACAACGCCGCGATTCAAATCGATCACTTTTACCCTATCACCGGGTTTAAGAAACATGAGAGAAGAACCTTTCAATATGGGATTACCCGTCGCCCAAGCATCCTTTCCCACAGTAACGATATCTTCCGGCGTGATTTTTCCCGCTTTTATCGCCTGACCGACAACATAACTGGTCATAATTTTTGTCAGACTGGCTGGATCGAGCCGCTCATCAGGATTACCCGCCGCCAGGATTTTACCGCTGTCATAATCCATTAACACATAAGCTCTAGCGTCCACTGGTGGAACGACAGGTTCATCCGATGCATAAACACTGGCACCTACCATTGATGCTACTGTCAGCACCGCAATAACACATTTCATCGTCATCGCCAAACTTTTCTTCATCATCGTTCCCCTTTATTTAATAAGAAAAAATGTCAAATTCTTATTAATATAAAATGTTGTACGATAAGAAACCAACATAAACAGTGTAAAGATTGTGCTGATCATTGGTTTTCATGTAATCCAATAAAGCATATTGGTAGCAAATAACCGACTTTATTATTATTCTAATTCAAGGAGAAGCCCATGCTGACCATTTGGGGCCGTAAAAACTCTTCCAATGTAAAAAAAAGTGCTCTGGTGTCTGAAAGAACTCGATGTGCCGTATAATCAGGTAGATATTGGTGGTAAATTTGGCAAACTGGACGACCCGCAATATCTGAAAATGAATCCGAATGGGCAAATCCCCTGTTTGCAAGAAGATAATTTTGTCCTGTGGGAATCTAATGCAATCGTTCGTTATCTTGCAGCGAAATTTGGCAAAGATGTGCTTTATCCGCAAGATTTACAGGAAAGAGCTAATGCCGATAAATGGATGGATTGGGTTGGTTCACATCTGTTTCCTCATATCAAACAACTCGTGATAGGTTTTATTCGCACACCTGAAGCAGAGCGGGATCAAAAACAAATAGAACAAACCCTGACTGAAATCGAAAAACTGATGAAAGTGCTCAATAACACCCTGGCAGCACAGAAATATCTTTCTGGTGATAAATTTGGCATGGCTGATATTGCATTAGGCCCCATGATTTATCCTTGGCTTAACATCCCAATCAAACGTCCATCTCTGCCAAATATTGAACGCTGGTATCAATTAATGGCAGAAAGACCAGCGTTCAAAGAAATTGTCATGATTGAGTTAAGTTGAGAAAAATCAGCTCATTGGCATCCATCTAGGATCGGGATATTGATACTTAAATCCTAACTCCTGGCAAATACGGCTGCCATCAACAATTCTGCTGCGCACCTGAGTTTCTTCTCTGGAAAACTCAGGTGGAACTAAATCAAGCTGATTACTGGCCTTAGGGTAAAATTCAGCTTTGGTTGGGTGAACAGGCGCACATAAATTATAAATATGCCCACCATTACTCCTCTGAATTAATAAGTTAATGGCTGAAATCACATCATCCTGATGAACTAAATTGACCGGCTGATTCCCCCCTTTAACGTCCTTTTTGCCCGCCAGAAAACGCCCGGCATGACGATCACTGCCTACCAAACCGGCTAAACGTAAAATATCAACGGAAATATTTGGTAGTTTGTGCAACCAATTCTCTAATTCAACCAATGCCTGAGCGGAAGGCGTTTCAGGGCAAAAAGGCGCATCTTCATTGAGATTGCCAGCAACAAAACCATAAACAGAGGTAGAACTGGTGAAAATAATCCTTGGCACGGAGTATGAAAGAGCGGTATCGACAATTAACTGAACTGCCTTAACATAGTTATAACTGCCCCCCGCCGTGTGGCTTGCCGGTAAAGTGATGATCATCACATCGGCTACCATCAGTTGCTCTAAATCATCAAGCGCACAATTGATCTGAGGTTCCAGTTGTAACAAATAACATTCGATACCAGACATACGTGCTGCCTCTACACCATCTGGCGTCGTTTTACTGCCAACAACTTGCATACCACTGCGACTCAATGCCTTGGCTAATGGCATCCCCAACCACCCCAGACCGATAATGGAAACTTTTTTCATCACCACTCCTTATATGCCTGATATTATTTTGATTATGCAAATAATTCGAACATTAAGCCACTGTTATTATTGGTACTGTATCTCTCTCATAGAGAGCAATATTTCGAGTAAAAACAAAACACTATTACAATATAAATTTATTGTTAAAAAAATAGATTGCTTTTAGGCCATCAAATCGTATAGGTTGAATGGCAAGCAAAAAATTTAACCTCTGCTGGTCAATGAATAAAAACAACTGGCAGCAAACAGTCACCAATAGCAATAATAAATAAAGAGAAACCATTATGATCCGCATTCAATTTAGCCATTACCACCATCATCATCCTGATTAGTCTTTCAGGCGGTTGTGTGCTGGAAGACGTTTAGCGGGTCTTCCGGTGGCATGAATGCGATGAAAACCCTCGGAAGAATCCTTCCGGGGGTTTTTTTATGTTTACAATTTTAAGTGGGGATAAAAATGTTAGATAAATCACGTTTACGTATCGCAATGCAGAAATCAGGCCGATTAAGCGAAGATTCACGAGAATTACTGGCTCGCTGTGGTATTAAAATTAATCTGCAACAACAGCGCCTAATTGCATTCGCAGAGAATATGCCAATTGATATCTTGCGAGTACGTGATGACGATATTCCAGGGCTGGTTATGGATGGCGTTGTCGATCTGGGTATTATCGGTGAAAACGTGCTGGAAGAAGAGCTATTAAACCGTCGCGCTCAAGGAGAAGATCCACGTTATTTCACTTTACGTCGTCTTGATTTCGGCACCTGTCGCCTCTCATTAGCCGCACCTCTAGACTACAATTATACTGGCGTCGAATGTTTACAAAATGCCCGTATCGCAACCTCTTATCCTCATCTGTTAAAACGTTATCTCGATCAGAAAAAAGTCCACTTTAAATCCTGTCTGCTAAATGGCTCAGTTGAAGTTGCCCCGCGCGCCGGGTTAGCAGACGCTATCTGCGATCTGGTTTCAACTGGCGCAACACTGGAAGCGAATGGCCTGCGGGAAGTAGAAATTATCTACCGTTCCAAAGCTTGTCTTATTCAACGTGATGGTGAAATGCCCGCTGATAAACAGCAACTGATTGAAAAACTGTTGACTCGCATTCAAGGGGTGATTCAGGCCCGTGAATCCAAATACATCATGTTGCACGCACCAAGTGCAAAGCTGGAAGAAGTGATTGCTCTGCTACCAGGGGCAGAACGACCAACGATTCTACCGCTGGCGGGGGATCAGAACCGCGTTGCCATGCACATGGTAAGCAGTGAAACACTGTTTTGGGAAACGATGGAGAAGCTTAAATCCCTTGGCGCCAGCTCCATTTTAGTATTACCAATTGAAAAGATGATGGAGTAAACGAAAATGACTAGCCGTTTCGATACCCTGATCCATTGGCAGGAATGCCATGATGAACAGCAAAGCGCTTTACTGACACGCCCTGCTATTTCAGCTTCCGAAGAAATCTCCCGTACAGTGGAACAAATTCTGCATGCGGTAAAAGAATATGGCGATCACACTCTGCGTGAATTCAGCCGCCGTTTCGACAAAATGGTTATTGAAAATATCCGTATTTCGCCGGAAGAGATCGCCGCCGCGGAAAACAGCCTGAATGACGACATTAAACAGGCAATGCAACGGGCAATGAATAATATCCGCGTCTTCCACGAAGCGCAAAAACCTATAAAGATCGAAGTAGAAACCCAACCTGGGGTCTATTGTCAACAAGTAACACGACCTATTGATTCTGTCGGGCTTTATATCCCCGGCGGATCTGCACCATTACTTTCTACCGTTTTGATGCTCGGAACACCTGCTCAAATAGCGGGTTGCCATAGAGTTGTACTTTGTTCCCCACCACCGATTGCCAATGAAATTCTCTATGCGGCCACACTGTGTGGAATTACGGAAATATTCCAGATTGGTGGCGCTCAAGCCATTGCCGCTATGGCATTTGGAACAGAATCCGTACCCAAAGTAGATAAGATTTTTGGTCCAGGTAACGCTTATGTTACCGAAGCCAAAAGACAAGTTAGTCAGCGCGTAGATGGTGCCGCCATTGATATGCCTGCTGGCCCATCGGAACTGCTTATTATCGCCGATGCGGGGGCAAACCCCGTTTTTGCGGCTGCCGATTTACTCTCACAAGCAGAACATGGCCCTGACTCACAAGTGATATTGGTTACACCTGATGAAACGTTAGCCAGGAAAGTGATAGCGGAAATCGAAAAACAGCTTACCCTGCTTCCTCGCAACCAGATTGCCGCCAAAGCACTAGCGCACAGCCGGATTATTGTGACAAAAAGCCTGCAACAGTGCGTAGAAATCAGCAACCGCTATGGCCCAGAGCACCTGATTATCCAAACCCGTCAGCCAGAACAACTGATTGAAAAAATCACTAGCGCCGGTTCCATTTTCCTCGGTGACTGGTCGCCGGAATCTGCGGGAGATTATGCATCAGGAACCAATCACGTATTACCAACTTATGGCTACACCTCAACCTATTCCAGCCTTGGTCTGGCAGATTTCCTAAAGCGCATGACAATTCAACAACTGACGCCACAAGGACTACTGAACCTATCTCAGACCATTGAAACACTGGCGCAAGCAGAACAATTGACTGCCCATAAAAACGCCGTCACTTTACGTGTAGCTGCACTGAATATTGCAGATAAGGAGTGAATATGAATAACATTTTTGATGCCAATCTGTTGGCACGAGAAAATATCCGCAAATTAACACCTTATATGTCTGCCCGTCGCCTTGGCGGCAAGGGTGATGTTTGGTTGAATGCCAACGAGTACCCACTAGCGCCTGATTTCCAATGCACTGAGCAAACATTAAACCGTTATCCTGACTGCCAGCCAGCCTCGGTTATCCGTCGTTATGCCGCTTATGTCGGATTACAACCTGAGCAAGTGCTAGCCTGTCGGGGTGCTGATGAATCCATTGAACTTCTCATCCGCGTATTTTGTGAACCCGGACAAGACGCGGTTCTGTTTTGCCCTCCGACTTATGGTATGTACAGTGTCAGCGCTGAAACTTTTGGTGTCGAACAAAAGAAAATTGCCGCACTGGAAAATTGGCAACTGGATATCGAAGCGATCGAAAATAACCTTGACCGGGTAAAATTGATCTATATCTGTAGCCCTAATAATCCAACAGGAAACTCAATTAATCCTGGTTCATTGCGTAAAATTCTGGAACTGACCGCCAATCGTGCAATTGTCACTATCGATGAAGCATATATTGAATTTTGCCCGGAAAATAGTATCGCAAGCTGGCTAAAAAACTATCCAAATTTAGTCATTTTGCGAACCCTCTCGAAAGCTTTTGCTTTAGCCGGTCTGCGCTGTGGATTTACTCTCGCATCTGTGGATATCATCACTCTGTTGTTAAAAGTGATTGCACCTTACCCGCTTTCTACTCCCGTTGCGGATATTGCAGCACAAGCACTGACAGCAAAAGGCATCGCCGTTATGCAAAAACGCGTCATTGAGACCAGGAAGAACCGCGATTATTTGCAACAAGCCTTGAATAAATTGGCTATCGTTGAAAAGGTATTTCCCAGTGAAACCAATTACATATTGGTGAAATTCTATGACGCAGAAACTGTTTTCAAAACATTATGGCATCAAGGCATTATCCTGCGCGACCAGCGCAAACAGCCTGGTTTAGAGGGTTGCCTGCGGATCACTATCGGCAGCCGTAAAGAGTGTGAGCGAGTGGTTGAAGCCATCAGCGCCCTTTCCACTATAAATGAACAACCAAAGGAGACAACAAACTGATGAACCAGAAACTCCTTTTTATTGATCGGGATGGTACGCTGATCACTGAACCACCAACAGACTTTCAGGTTGACCGTCTGGATAAACTGGCACTGGAAACCGAGGTTATTCCTGCGCTACTTGCCCTGCAAAAATCGGGGTTCAGGCTAATTATGATCACCAATCAGGATGGTCTTGGCACAGACAGTTTTCCATTAGAACAGTTTGAACCGCCACATAACCTGATGATGCAGATTTTCAGTTCTCAAGGCATCCATTTTGATGAAGTTTTAATCTGCCCTCACAAACCAGAAGAGAACTGTCATTGCCGTAAGCCAAAAATCAAACTCGTAGAAAAATATCTGGCAGAAAGCTTGATGGATACCGCTAACAGCTATGTGATTGGCGACCGGGAAACCGATCTGCAACTGGCAAAAAATATGGGCATTCAGGGATTACGTTATCATCCGAAAAACTTTGGCTGGTCCGCCATTAGTGAACAACTGACCCGTAAAGATCGCCACGCTCATATTCAACGTGTCACGAAAGAGACATCCATCAATATTGACATTTGGCTTGATCATGAAGGCGGCAGCAATATCAATACCGGTGTCGGATTCTTTGACCATATGTTGGATCAGATTGCTACCCACGGTGGTTTCCGCATGCATGTTCAGGTTAAAGGCGATCTCTGTATTGATGATCACCATACCGTTGAGGATACCGGTCTGGCATTGGGGGAAGCATTGAAGCTGGCTTTGGGAGATAAACGAGGCATCTGCCGCTTTGGTTTTGTGTTGCCAATGGATGAATGCCTTGCCCGCTGTGTTCTCGATATCTCCGGTCGCCCTCATCTGGAATATAAAGCTGAATTCAAACACCAGCGGGTAGGTGATCTGAGTACTGAAATGATTGAGCACTTCTTTCGTTCACTCTCTTATGCAATGGCCTGTACGCTGCATCTGAAAACGAAAGGCAGCAACGATCATCACCGAGCAGAAAGCCTGTTTAAAGCCTTTGGCCGCACACTACGTCAGGCGATTCGGATAGAAGGCGATACATTGCCTAGTTCCAAAGGGGTTCTGTGATGAAAATCGTCATTCTCAATACTGGCTGCGCCAACTTGTCATCGGTAGCTTATGCCATCCGAAAATTAGGCTATCAACCTGAAATCAGCCAAGAAGCAGCGACGATCCTGGCAGCAGATAAATTACTTTTGCCTGGCGTCGGCACTGCCAGCGCCGCAATGGATCAATTAACACAACGGGAGCTTATACCGTTAATTAAAGTACTTAGCCAACCTGTGTTAGGTATTTGCCTTGGCATGCAGCTATTCGCTGCCACCAGCGAAGAAAGCGATAATGTTGCAGGAGATAATGTCACCCTACTCGAAATTATTGATTCCCCCGTCCAAAAAATGGCTACTCATGGGCTTCCATTGCCACATATGGGCTGGAATCAAGTTTTGCCAAAAGCGGGACACCCGTTATTCCGTGGTATTGCAGACAATACCTATTTTTATTTTGTCCATAGCTACGCGATCCCAGTGAATACTTACACCATTGCGCAAACCGAATATGGCAACACTTTCAGCAGTGCAATCACTAAAGATAATTTCTTTGGCGTACAGTTTCACCCTGAACGTTCCGGTGCAGCCGGAGCCAGACTATTAAAGAATTTTCTGGAGATGTAAGCACAATGATTATACCGGCATTAGATTTGATTGATGGCAAAGTAGTACGGTTACATCAGGGGGACTATGCTCAACAACGGGATTATAAGCACGATCCTCTGTCTCATTTTCAACAATATGAACAACAGGGAGCAAAACTGCTCCATCTGGTCGATCTAACCGGTGCTAAAGATCCATCCGCCCGCCAGATCCCTTTACTGCGCAAATTACTTGCAGCGGTTTCTATACCTGTTCAAGTTGGCGGCGGCATCCGTACAGAAGAAGATGTGAAAACATTACTTGATGCAGGTGCCAACCGGATCGTGATTGGCTCTATCGCCATAAAACAACCGGCACTAGTTACCCAATGGTTTAAACGTTATGGTGCGGAAAATATTGTACTGGCGCTGGATGTCCGTATCAATGATACAGGCATGAAACAGGTTGCCATCAATGGCTGGCGGGAGAATTCTGCTATCACTCTGGAACAAGTTATTGAACAATATCTGCCTTGTGGGTTGAAATATGTACTGTGTACCGATATTTCTCGCGATGGCACGCTAACTGGCTCGAATGTCGACTTATATCGGGCAATTTGCCAATACTATCCACAAATCGCGTTTCAGGCTTCGGGTGGCATCGGCACATTAAATGATATCGCTTCTCTGCCTGCCAGCGGTGTAGCCGGGGTTATTATTGGTCGTGCATTACTTGATGAGAAATTTACCCTGACGGAGGCAATTCAATGCTGGCAAAACGCATAATTCCTTGTCTTGATGTTCGTGATGGACAAGTGGTTAAAGGTGTTCAATTTCGCAATCACGAAACTATCGGCGATATTGTGCCACTCGCTCAACGTTATGCGGAGGAAGGGGCAGATGAACTGGTTTTCTACGATATCACCGCCTCATCTGATGGACGGGTAGTTGATAAAAGTTGGGTCGCCAAAGTTGCGGAAGTGATCGATATTCCTTTTTGCGTTGCCGGTGGGATTAAAACCGTCGAAGACGCAGGGCAAATCCTCTCATTTGGGGCAGATAAAATCTCCATCAACTCCCCTGCCCTGGCCGATCCAACCTTAATTACCCGTTTAGCCGATCGTTATGGCGTTCAATGCATCGTCGTAGGGATTGATACCTGGTTTGATGAAAAAACCGGCGGCTATCAAGTTTATCAGTTTACCGGTGACGAAAAACGCACAAAGGCTACTCAATGGCAAACCCTCGATTGGGTAAAAGAAGCGCAACGCCGTGGTGCAGGTGAAATCGTACTCAATATGATGAACCAGGATGGTGTTCGCAATGGCTATGATCTGGCTCAACTAAAACAGGTGCGCGAGGTTTGTCATGTCCCTCTTATTGCCTCTGGCGGCGCAGGCGCGCCAAAACACTTTCTTGATGCCTTTAAACAGGCAAATGTCGATGGAGCACTAGCAGCATCTGTATTTCATAAACACATTATTAATATTGGTGAATTAAAACAGTACCTTTCACAACAAGGCGTGGAGATAAGAACTTGCTGACCGCACAACAAATCGAAAAACTGGATTGGGAAAAAGTCGCTTATATGATGCCGGTTATTGTGCAACATGCTATATCCGGCGATGTCCTAATGATGGGTTACATGAATAAAGAAGCACTGAATACCACTATCAGTTCAGGCAAAATCACTTTCTTTTCCCGCAGTAAACAACGTCTATGGACCAAAGGTGAAAGCTCCGGCCATTTTCTTAATTTAGTCAATATCTATCCTGATTGTGACAATGATGCTCTGTTGGCACTTGCAGACCCAATCGGCCCTACCTGCCACTTTGGTACATGCAGTTGCTTTGCTCCGGCACAAACTGAATGGGGATTTCTTTATCAGCTTGAAAAATTGCTGGCAAGTCGCAAAACAGCCGACCCTGACCACTCATACACCGCAAAATTATATGCCAGCGGTACGAAACGAATCGCTCAGAAAGTGGGTGAAGAAGGAGTAGAAACTGCTTTGGCAGCGGTAGTTAATAACAGAGAAGAGCTAACGAATGAAGCAGCAGATCTGATGTATCACCTAATGGTTCTACTACAGGATCAAGAGCTGGACCTTAGCTGTGTTATTCGTCGATTACGGGAAAGATAAGACAGAGGACAGAGGATAGGTTAATTTCAGGTTTTTATCCCGTCAATACGGGGTCCAGTGGAAGAACCCCCGAAAATGACGAGTACGGGATCACTTATCTGTTATCGTGCCAGAAATGTTGTTTCACGTGTGCCTCCAGCATCAACGATATGGCGTCAACATCAAGTTCCCCGTTACTTTTCCTGAAGTTGTAGCGACCAGTAAGCAGCATGTGGCTCCAGGCTATTGGTGATATTCGGGTAAACTCATTAATAATCTCCTGAGATACACCACTGGCTACCATTCGTTCATATACC
>NZ_PUWT01000024.1:0-97188 GCF_002968995.1 Photorhabdus hindustanensis | reverse complement strand
TAACCTGTAAAACCTGTAAAACCTGTTAAAACCTGTAAAACCTGTAAAACCTGTAAAACCTGTAAAACCTGTAAAACCTGTAAAACCTGTAAAACCTGTAAAACCTGTAAAACCTGTAAAACCTGTAAAACCTGTAAAACCTGTAAAACCTGTAAAACCCTTTTCCTGCCTGTTTTTTATTAAGTTTAATCATCATGGTTTATTGTGTTTTATATTTAAAAAACATTAATCACACTCGCCTTTTATCTTTATAAATCAGCCAGTAAATAGCCTGATGATGTAAAGACACGTTTTCGGATAATCACGCTTTTTTCAGGATTTAAATTCTGCCAAATTAACCTGTTTTACCCATTTTTTATTACATTATTTTAGCGACTTGCTTCGTAAAATGATGGAAATAAAGCATTTGAATATCAGACTGTATGGATAATATTCTTTTACTTGCTGATTTATTTTTTCATTCTTTGTTAATGATTAATGGATTTCGATTAACTGTTACACTAAAAAACTCTACTTATTGAGTTAAACCCGCTTTTTATATAAAAGCTTTAATTCCTCTTTATTTTCATCTTTAAATAATCATGGCAGATTGATTAAATGTAAAATAAGCGAAGAATAATATCATCGATAGATATATTAAATATGACAATAAATAAGCTTTTTAAAATCATGTTGTACCTTTTAAAAGTGGGAATTAATAACGCACTGATTTTCTTAACCCTTAGTTTACTCATTACCGAGAAAAGGAGGGGGTGATCGCCAAAAAGGGAAAATGCAAGTAAAGAGAGAAAGTGAATACTGTTAACAACATGATGTGCTTGCTTTTTTCTCCTGCTCTTAAAACCATACTGAAAGATAAACATGGTTTTCTTAACATCTGTTTTATCACCTTGGAATAAGGTGTAGTTAATATTATTTGCATAGGTGAATATAACATTATTGAGGAAAACTCAGCAGTGATAGTCGAGACGTTAAAAGTCAATAATCTGAAATGTGCATGTTCACTGCGTGCACGTTAATCGTAAATAATCACTAATATTATAGTTAATAAAGATATAATAACTTGAGTTTTTTATCTATCTATATTGGTGAAAGTTGATGGAAAATATAAATTTAAAAAAATACCTTTCTTGAGAATTTTTGTTTTTTTATTGAAGAAAAAAAGACATTTAGAATATTGTTCCCCGTAACAATTTAAATATAAATTGTTTTTATTTTATACTGAAAATATTTATATGATTCTTTTGTTTATAATATAGGGCTAAATTTATTTGACAGTTTTGTATTTGATGACTATTGTTCTTCCCTGATTTGCAGATGTTATTTCAAATATAATAATATCTTCTGTTATTATTATTTTAAATATAAATAACATTTTGTGATTTTTTTAAGATATTGTTTTTATTGTAAATTTTTATTTTCATAAATTAATTAATATGGGTGATTGTATTTGATTGATAATAAATTGAAACTATTTCTAATGTAATGGTTCGTTATTGCATATTTGTTTTTAAATTTAGTGCAAATCTGAGAGTGATTCGTCATTTTAATTGCGGATGAACACAGGGTTATTTTTTACAATTGATGTAAAGCAGTAAAAATATCCTCACTGTAAGAGGACGGTAATTATTTTCCGTCGTTATTGACAAAATATTTAAAATAGATTGGCCGCGGGCCATATAGGAGTAAATAAGTGAAATACGACTTTATTGTCGTTGGTTCAGGGGCAATTGCAGGTTCAATCGCTTATGAGCTGGCAAGCAGAAATTTCTCGGTTTGTAGGGTTGGAGAGACTGATCGAACTAATGCCGCCTCCAAAGCGGCGGGTGCAATGAATGGTTGTTTTGGCGAAATTACCAGTGGTTTATTAGCCAGTGAACACGGTAAGTTGAAATTGAATATGGATTGTATCGCCAAAGAGCTTTGGCCGGCCTGGGCGCAACGGTTAGCTGACGCTTCCGGTGATACCCGATCGCTGTTCACTGCTCAAGGTACCCATGTGATACTCAACACTGCCGGGATGGAAGAGATTGATACCATCAATTATGAGGCTATCGAGCAAACTCTGATCGATTATGCGGCTGCTTACGAAACTGTTGATCCACGTGAAATTGAGTGGTTAAAACCCAACGATTTAGTGCGTCCGCTGCGTGCTCTGTATATCCCTGATGAACATGCGCTGAACTCGCATTTATTGCTGGAAAAGCTGGATGCGGCATTTGTGGCTGAGGGTGGGGTCCTTAAAGCAGAGAATATTAAATGTGTGCTAATCGAAGAGGGTTTAGCCACCGGCGTTGAATTGCTAAGTGGTGAGCGTTTAATGGCAGATAAAGTCGTTGTAGCTGCCGGTGCGCACTCGTTGGATCTGTTATCAAATATACCTTCTATTGTTCGCCAGATTCCGCCAATCTTTGCTGGTTATGGGGTATCTATTCTGGTCAAGATGCCAAAAGGCAGAGAATTACCAACGTCAGTTATTCGTACTCCTAACCGGGCATTTGCCTGTGGGCTGCATTGTGTACCACGCGGTGATGGTGTGCTGTACCTTGGCGCAACCAATATTCTGGCCGAAAAACCACGCAGTCAGGCATCGATTTCTGATGTGCAGTTCTTGTTGGATTGTGCGTTAGATCAGTTGGATATTAACTTACATGATGCCGAAATCCTTTCAATCCAGGTTGGGAACCGGCCAATCCCGGCTGATGGATTCCCGTTGATTGGTGAATGTGGTGTGAATGGTCTTTGGCTGGCTACCGGTACTTACCGCGATGGCTTACATCAGTCACCATTATTGGCGGATTACATCGCCAATGCTTTGACGGGAGTAGAAAATAGACTGACTAATCTTGATGATTTCAAGCCCGTTCGTCCGCCGCTGGTGGGTTTCTCCCGTGAAGTAATGGCTAAAGAGACCGCCCAACAAATGTTTGCCACCGGCTATGAATATCGTTGGGATATCAAACCTTACTGGCTGCCACTGCTGAATGAAGGGATGATGCGCAATTATCAGAATGTAATTGAGTCTCTTCATCCGCAGTTCACGCCACCGCCGGAGCTGGTCGCTTTCTCTCATATTTATGAATCTATGCGTGAACGGTTACGTAGTTATTATGAGGCATGGTCATGAGTTTTTCGCTGAAAGATCAAGTCGTCATTGATAACGCCAGGAAATTACTGTCAGAGGCAGGGGTTTGGGATGTGGAAACTGATCTCACATGTCTGATTGATCGTTATCTGGAAAGACGTTGTAAGGACCGCGCCCGTGATGAATTTATGCTTGCGGTTCATGAACGCTGTAACCGGATACCACTTGGGCATATTGTCGGTGCTGTGGATTTTGATGGATTGCCTCTGACGGTGGGGACAGGGGTATTTATTCCGCGCCCTCATAGCCAGGTTATTCATAAATGGTTGGAGAATGAATATCAAGCGCCTCACGGGGCAGTGGTTCTGGACTTATGTTCCGGCAGTGGCGCTATCGGTTTAGCTATTGCTAAACGTCGCCCGGATTTAAAGGTCACTTGTGTCGAATATGATGATGTGGCTTTTCAATATCTGACGCGCAATATCCATCGGTTAGCGAATTGGGCGATTAAAGCCGATGCATTAAAAGCAGATTTACGGGATTGGCAAGCGTTTTCTCAATTTAACGAATCGGTGGCGTTGATTGTGGCGAATCCACCTTATGTGCCGGAACAGCAGGAAATATTGCCGGAATGGGAGGAGCATCATCCTTATGCGTCGGTGTATTCGGGGGATGATGGGCTTGACTTAACGCGGTTGATTATCAAACAAGCTAAACAGCTCCTGCAATCAGAGGGTTGGTTAGTGATTGAACATGGTGAAAGCCAGGAAGAGAGCGTCAGAGCATTATTTGCAGATGCTGGTTTTTCTCTGGTACGAACCATTATTGATGAAGATGTTTCTGACACAACGGGCAGTTCGGTAATCACTGTTGGTTGTAAGCTCCTTTGAACTTAACCAGTTGGAATCTAAATAATGAATGTAAAACACAAGCAGGATTGGATGACAATTCGCCGGTCACGGACAACCGGCGCTTTAGCACAGGCTATCGATGAAGGTTTGACCAGCTTCACTGTGGTAGAGCGTCAAGGTAAGCAAATTACTACAGAGGAAGGAAAAGTTTTTACTGAATTTGTTTCCTGCTCTTATTTGGGATTAGAACATCATCCTGCTTTAATTGAAGCGGCAAATCAGGCAATGTCTCGCACAGGGATACATTTGTCATCGTCCCGTGGCGCGATGCGCCCACAATATTTGGGGCAATTAGAGAAACTGTTGGAAGAGATTTATCAGGGGGGGTCTGTTGCCGTGTTTACTTCCACCAGCAATGTTCACCTTGGTGTATTACCGTTATTGGGTAGTGGTTCTTTACCCAGTTATCCTCTTTCCCGGCCTGTACATTGGTTGATGGATAAAACCGCTCACGCATCTATGCAGGTATTACGCGGTATTCTCGAACAGTTCGGACCGGTATCTCGGGTTGATAGCGCAGATGTACAGTCAGTACAGCAAGCTTTGCAGAATTGTCAGGAGAATCAGCGGACGCCTATCCTGTTGATTGATGGTATTGGTTCAATGAATGGTTTAATTCCGGTTACGGAATTAACTCGACAATTGGCCGCTGTTGGAGGCTATGTCTATGTAGACGATGCTCATGGTATTTCCATTATGGGGCGTCATGGCGCCGGTTATGCCTTTGCTGCGCTTGACCATATTTTGCCGTCCAACTTCATACTTGCAGGTTCGTTATCCAAAGCATTTGGCGGCGCCGGGGGTTTTGTGGTGGTTGCAAGTGCCGATGATGTCGAAGTGATCAGTACCTTAGCGAATCCTCTGGTTTTTGGTCATTCGATCATGGTGCCGATGTTGGCAGCTAACGTTGCCTCAGCAAAACTTCATCTTAGCCTTGAGATAGAAATCCGGCAGGAACAGTTATGGAAAAACATCAATCTATTTGATTCTCTGATGGGGAACCATTTGATGAATGCCGGTGTTCAATCTCCCGTTCGTGGCGCTTTATTCGAAAATGAAGCAGAAGGGCTTGAAGCGGCTCGTTTGCTGCGTGACAACGGCATCTTGTTGTTCCCGGTATTTTATCCACTGGTCCCGGATGGCAATGCGATGTTGCGTTTTGCCTTCTCTAGTGAACATAAGGCCGGCGAAATCAAGCATTTAGTAAATACCTTATTTGAAATAAGGGAAAAAGGGCTGAATTGGGTGGAGCCACAGGCTGTAGTTCCACAGGTATAAACGACGCCAGCTTATCAATAAAGAAGATAATTGAAATGAATCAGTGCGAAGATTAAACATATGACTCAATCAATAATAAATAAGCAGGATATATTACAACCTTACAGGGAATCTCTGGATGATATTAATATACAGATTCTGGCGCTGCTTTCTGAACGTATGAAAGTCTGCATGAAAATCGCCGAGGTTAAGGCGGAACAGGATATTCCGATGATGCAGCCACAACGTATTACCTCGTTATTGGATATGTTGCGGGATAAATCAACAGATTTTGGGTTACGGCCTGAATATACTGAATCAATATTTCAACTGGTTATTGAAGAAACTTGCCGTCGAGAAGAAGAGCTGATTGATCAGTTGTTACACGAGAAAGTAAAGAATAATGAAAATACTGCTCATTGATAATTATGATTCCTTTACGCAAAACATTGCTCAATATCTGTATGAAGTGACGGGCAGTGTGCCGTCAGTAGTCACCAATTCTTTGACTTATGAAGAGTTAACAATAGACGAATATGATGCGGTAGTCCTTTCTCCAGGGCCAGGACATCCGGCTGAAAGCAGTGATTTTGGTGTCTGTGCTGAGGTTATTGCACGTGCCAAAGTTCCACTGTTGGGTATTTGTCTCGGTCATCAGGGAATTAGCCTGGCATTTGGCGGCTGTGTGGAACATGCCCCTAATCCAGTACATGGCTATCGCAGTCGTATCAGGAACACCGGAGAAGGATTATTCCGCGGTTTGCCTGAGCAATTTGAAGTGGTCAGATATCACTCGCTGGTATGTACCCGGCTTCCTGACAATCTAAAATGTACGGCCTGGACTGATGATGGCTTAATCATGGCCATTGAGCACACCGAAAGGCCGATCTGGGGGGTTCAATTTCACCCTGAATCGATTGATTCTGAATATGGGCGTGAGCTACTCAGTAATTTCGTGCGTATAGCGGAGATGTATAAAGAGAATAACAAACAGGAGGTTGCCGCTCAGAATATATGTACTGATGTCAATGAGGCTTATCTTGCGGTAGGTGGAAGACAATATCTCAACCTGAATTATCGTGAATGTAAGGAGATAGTCGATCCTAAATCCTTGTTTATTCAACGTTACGGCAATGATACACACGCTTTCTGGCTTGATAGTGAAAATTCCGACAGACCTAATGCCCGCTTCTCAATGATGGGAAGCGGTAATGAGCAGGGCGCTGTCAGGCTTGAATACAGTGTACAGACAGAGAGTTTGCGTTTGACCGGTCCCGATGGCGAGAGGAGTGTTCAGGGAGACTTTTTCTCACTGATGTCTGAATTGCTTGGTTTTGTGGAAATTCTGACGCCAAAATCGATGCCATTTGTATTTAAAGGCGGCTTTGTCGGTTATTTAGGATATGAATTAAAAGCGCTGACAATCGGCAGCAACAAATACCGTTCAGAACATCCTGATGCCAGCTTAATATTTACTCCGCATTTTTTTGTATTTGATCACCAACAGAATAAGCTTTATGAGTGTCTTATCTCGCCAATAGGACAGCCACAAAATTGGCCGCCGGAACTTTTAATTACCAATGCAGAAAATACCGGTGAAGTGATACCTGACTTTATTCCTGGCGCGGTTGATCAGAATAAAATTTGTCTGGAATATGGCGCTCAGAAGTATATAGATGGAATCCATAAATCACTTCAATACATCACAGATGGTGAATCTTATGAAATCTGCCTGACGAATAGGGCAAAGATGGCTTATTCCGGGCATCCATTGGACGCTTATCGGCGTATGCGTTATGCCAGCCCTGTACCTTATGGCGCTTATCTGGCATGTGGGGATTTTTCTGTACTCAGTGCGTCGCCAGAAACGTTTTTACGTATTGATGAGACCAGAAATATTGAATCCAGACCGATTAAGGGGACCCGGCCACGAGGAAAAACGGCAGCAGATGATCAGCGTTTGCAGATGGAATTGAGTCAGTCCACTAAGGATAGGGCAGAAAATCTGATGATAGTGGACTTGGTGCGCCATGATCTTAATCAGGTATGTCGTCCAGGCAGTGTGCATGTACCTGAATTATTTAAAGTTGAGAGCTTCTCTTCTGTACATCAATTGGTTTCGACCATACGCGGTGAGTTATGCGAAGAAACGTCATCAATGGAGGCTATCCGGGCATGTTTTCCAGGAGGATCAATGACCGGAGCGCCGAAGAAACGTACAATGGAGATTATTGATGCTTTAGAGTCATCGGCACGCGGTGTTTATTCCGGCGCGCTTGGATGGCTATCTTTCAGTGGTGAAGTGGAATTGAGCATTGTGATACGTACGGCTGTATTACATCAAGAATGTGCTGAATTTGGCATTGGAGGCGCAATTGTCGCTCATTCCGATCCTTATGGCGAATTTGAAGAAACATTGGTCAAAGCGAGTGTTCCCTATTTCAGTTTTAGTCATATGGCGGAGGAAGCGTGTGAGTAACCATTGCGTGAATAACCATTGTGTGAGTAAACATTGTGTAAATAGCCATAAAGTGGTCATTCTTGGTGGGCGAGGGGCTATTGGTTCTTTATTGAGTCGCCTTTTTACTGGTTGTGGTCACATAGTCTACAGTGTCGACAAACGAACGCAGGGAATGCGTTCTCATGACTATTATTCTCATGACTATCAGATTGATATCTTAAACCCGGCGGCTGATGCGGGAGAGGTTTTTAGTGGGGCGAAGGCGGTAGTCTTTGCCTTACCGGAAGCCATCGCCATACAAGCGTTGCCTTGGGTGTTGTCTGCTGTTGGTGATGATGTACAGATCGTGTCAACCTGTTCAGTTCAGGCCCCTTTCTATTCTGCGTTGAGAGCTGCCGCCCCCGGGCAGCCTTTCATTGGTGTTAACCCGATGTTCTCGCCATCTTTGCCGGAGCAAAAAAGGCCAGTTGCAGTCATTCTCGATAACTGTCATGTTAGTGAACATTGGATTGAGCGGGTATTGGCGCAGGCTGATATGCGTATCAGTAGGATGACGCCGGAGGAACATGATCGCGTTATGGCGCTTTGTCAGGCTTTGCCTCATGCCGCGATCCTGATTTTTGGCCTGGTGCTGGCGAAAAGTCCGTTAGATATCCGTACCTTGGCAACAATTGCGCCACCGCCGATGCGTACAATGCTGGCGTTATTATCAAGGATCTTACGTAATCCAATAGAAGTGTACTGGGACGTTCAATATGAAAACCCGATGGCTGCCGAACCGCGTCAGGCGTTGCTGCATGCCATACAACAGTTAAATTCGATAGTACAGGCTGGCGATCAAACTGAATTTGGCAATAACCTCGGAGATATTGCGCAACAACTGGGGGAACAGCTCGATATCAGTGCTGCTGATTGCCAGCATATTTTTTCAACGCTTGAATGATATAGGAAAGGAGTTGAGGGGATGTCGTTAAATAGAGTTGCTGAGGCTAACGGGCGGGCAGGACTCAGAAATTGGCTGGGATTACTGATATTGATGTTGCCAGTATTATTGGTGACGGTGGACAATACGATCTTAAGCTTTGCTTTACCAAAAATTGCGGAAGCTCTGGGACCTAGTGCAAGTCAGCAATTATGGATAATTGATGCTTATTCATTGGTATTGGCTGGTTTATTGGTATCAATGGGGAGTATTGGCGATCGTGTCGGCCATCGTTCATTACTGTTATTTGGATCGTTGGGATTCACGGTTATTTCGGTGTTCACAGCACTGTCAACTTCACCTGAACAATTGATTATCGGGCGAGCCGTACTTGGATTTTTTGGTGCGATGCTGATGCCTTCTACTTTGGCTTTGATAAGCGTTCTTTTTGAGGATCGTGAACAGCGTCGATTGGCTGTCGCTATTTGGGCGACGACATTAACTATCGGTTCAGCCTTAGGTCCCGTAGTGGGTGGTGTTCTATTACAATTTTTCGATTGGAGTGCAATTTTCCTCTTGGCAGTACCGGTATTAGTACCGTTGCTGATTTTCGGACCGATGTTATTGCCAGAGTCCGATAAAAAACAGGATGGTATTATCGATGTGTATAGCGTTCTGTTATCGATCGTTGCTATGGGTGGTATTGTTTACGCAATTAAACACCTTGCCAGTGATGGGTTTGAAATGAGTGTCATATTCGAACTGTCGGTTGGCCTTATTGCCGGCGTGCTATTTGTTCGCCGACAACAGCGTCTGCCTGTGCCGTTGATGGATCTTTCCCTATTCCGTAACGGTATGTTTACCGGTTCGATTATTGTTAACTTACTGAGCTTGGCATTGCTGGTTGGTTTTGTCTTTTTTGCCACCCAGGTCTTGCAAATTGTACTCGGTATGGAGCCGATTATGGCTAGCCTGGCGCTGGTTCCCGGACAAATAATGGCGATTGTTATGGGGATGGCGATAGTGCCCATTGCTCAACGGGTGCCGGCTCATTATCTGGTGCCGATTTTGCTGAGTATTGCAGGTATTTCATTTCTTCTGGTCGCGAGTATCGGTAGTGATTTAGTCACTCTGATTGTTGCTTTCGCATTATTGGATATTAGTGTGGGAGCAATTGCTTCGGTGTCTAACGATTTGGTGCTTTCGTCAGTACCCTCCTCTAAAGCGGGGGCGGCATCATCAATAAGCGAAACGGCTTATGAAGTGGGTGTTGTACTTGGTACGACGATTCTGGGGGGATTGGTCACGGCCTTCTATCGTATAACATTACAATTGCCGAATGAGGTCTCTCAGGAACAAGCTGGATTGGCTTTAGAGACTCTGGCAGGAGCTTACGTTGTAGCAAACTCATTAGCTGAATCAGAGGGGCAGAAACTGATGACAGCGGCGGCGGAATCATTCACCAGCGCTATTCATATGATGAGCTGGTTGACAGCGGCATTGACTGCGGGGGTGGTATTGCTCGCCTGGCGTTTGCTGAAAGCGCCGCAGAAAAAACAAGTGTTTGAGTACTGATAGTTTGACGTGCAGCCATTGGAAATGGTTGCACTATTTTTTTGAGTGGTTATCCGCAGTTATTAAATATCCTGAAAATAACATTTCATCTCACAGTATTATTTATATTTCTAAAATTCTAAAGGAATATGATAAATAGAATGATTAATGAGTGGTAATAAATTGAAATTTATAATGATTATTTCTCCGATCTATTGTTGATTCAATTATTTCTATTTGTTCCTTGTTTTATCAGGGACATTTCATTGGTTTTTTTGCATTTAAATATTTATTTGTAAAATGAGTTTGTTTAAAAGTTGAAGTTTGTTTGTAAAAAATATTCTTATTGTTAAAAAGGAATTACTTTCCATCTTTAATTTAAATCATATTCATAGTTTCAATATTCAATAATATCTATAGGTTTTTATTTTATTGTGATTTTTAAATGCAATCTATTTGTTGTTTTTATTCTTTTTTTATAATAATACCTCGTGAGATAAATATAAAATTGAAATTTTCAATTAACACACATTAGAAGGTAGCGATATATCACATAAATACTCTCTTTAATTAATGAAAAAAGTGGGGAATTACATTAATATTTTAGATTGTGTAATTTAAATATTGTATTCAATCACTTTCTGTAAAGTGAATAAATATTTACCTAATTAATTCTCATCGTAATTATTTTTCTGGCATACCCGCTATCGAAGTGCTTATATCTTTTGCCAGAAAAAACTGATGTTTTCGCTACGGCTAATCTGGTCATTAGCCAAAAGCAAGATTTTACTATTAGCAGTTTATACCCTATGGATTTCAAGATGTATCGCGACGGCAAGGGAGTGAATCCCCGGGAGCATAGGTAACTATGTGACTGGGGTGAGCGAGTGCAGCCAACAAAGAGGCAACTTGAAAGATGACGGGTATAGTGACATTACCGGTAGTGATGGCAGTAGAGACTTTAGAACTTGGCTAAATAGACAACGGATATATGAAGTTATCCTAAATGTATAAACTTAAATTCAGAGGAATTCTCATGGATAAAATAAGAACGTTTTCTGAGGCTTTAGCAGTATTACGTCAACGTCACCATTTGTTTGGTATAGAACGACAGCCAAAGCAACTTAAGACCTCCGACTTTGATGGGCCGGTGGTATTTTCTAACGATCTGGAAACGGCTACTGTGCCGCCTGCATTTTTTACGGTGCAAACGATACAAGAGCTGAAAGCACTCGGTGGGGTGCCTGACAGTCATTATGGCTCTGGAAAAATGGAACCCCATCATCCGTTACCTGAACCGTTTTCTGCTGAACGACTGGCAGACGCCTCTGGTAATCATATTGATTTATGCAAAGCCTTTCGTGCCTATATCTATGGTGATTCTGCTTTGGTCAGAGATTATGAGGAAATGCTTAATGCTAAGCGTTTTCCGATGAAAATTGCGTTCTTCGGTGGCGAAGAACTCACAATATCCGCAGATAAACCATTGATTATTGCAGATAAAGATTGCTATGGCGAACCTGTTGTCTTGGTATACGACCAGATAACCATTGAGCCAGGAGGTGAAATTATTTACTGCACTAATGGTACGGTTAAAGCTAATGCTATTGTAGGTCATGGAAGTGCTCAGAAGCCTGATTTTATCAGTAAAGGCAGTAATGGAATTGATGGTTTTGATGGTGAATCAGGATGTAATGGACTTAATGGCAGAGATGGTGTTGCTGGCATAGATAAGGCATACGGCTGCGCTGTTGAATCCACCGCCGGTACTGATGCAATTGACGGCTCTTCCGGAGGATTAGGGATGGGGGGAGGAAGTGGTGGAAATGCAAATGACATAGTTATTGATGTTCAACTTATTACTGGGCCAGTAAATGTGTTGTCTATAGGCGGCAATGGAGGGAATGGCGGTAATGGTGGAAATGGCGGCAATGGAGGGACAGGAGGCAATGGAGGTAATGAAGTAGGCAAATGTAGCGCAGGGAGTGGTGGGAACGGGGGTAATGGTGGAGATGGAGGGCATGCGGGCAATGGAGGGAAAGGTGGAGATAGTGGTAACGTATATATTTATTTTCCTGAAGGTCAGCCGGTAATTAATGCTCGGTCATATGGAGGTAATGGCGGTAATGGAGGGAAAGGCGGGAAAGGAGGAGAAGGCGGGAAAGGAGGAGCTGGCGATAGTAGTCAGCCAGGAATATCTGGTCAAGATGGTATTGATGGAAAATCAGGAGGGGTAGGTGTAGGTGTAGCTGGCAAGATATATGTTAACGGTAATGTACAGGGTTAATCCTTAGGGGCGCAATAATCAGGCTGGTTTGAACGACGGTAATTGAGCTGACGGTTTGGCGTTGATGAGTAAATATAATAATTTTTTTGCAAATGATTAATCGAAGTAAGAAATATCGATGTGAATCGGCAGCGGGTCTGATGGTTTATGAAATTGGAAGCTTTGTCCGACAGAACCGGGGAACCGTCACCATATTAAATTGCCGATTTGCCCGTATTGAACTACAACAAGATGTGCAGCTATTGCCGATAGCTGCACTATATCATGATAATTAATGTCTATGGATTTATATCTTATGGTGATTTTTGAAAAATAGAATCGTACTTATTGTTTTATTTGTATTTTCTAATAATACCTCATGAGATAAGTATAAAATTGAAATTTTTAATTAATATCTATTAAAAGGGAGTGATGTATCACAGAAATATTTTTTATAATTAATGGAAAAAATGGGGAATTACATTAATATTTTAAATTGCGTAATTGTAATATCGTATCTAATTGCTTTCTGTAAAGTGAATAAATACTTACCTAATTCATTCTCATAGTGATTATTTTTCTGGCATACCTATTGTTGAAGTGACCATATCCTTTGCCAGAAAAAATCGATATTTTTGCTATGGCTAATCTGGTAACTAGTCAAAGGCAAAATTCTGGCTATTTAGCCATTCAGTACCACAACCGGTAGTAATAACAGTAGATACTTTAAAACCTGGTCAAATGAACAACGGATATGTGAAGTTATCTTAAACAGCGTATAAACTCAGGAGAATTCCCGTGGACAAAAGAAAAACTGTTGCTGAAACTTTGGCGAAATTACATCAGTATCATCATTTGGTTGGTATAGAACGGCAGCCAAAGCAACTTAAGACCTCGGATTTTGACGGCAAGGTAATATTCTCTAACGATCCAAAGACAGCTACTGTGACACCTGCATTTCTCACGGTACAGACAATACAAGAGATGAAGGAACTCGGCGGTGTGCCTGACAGTGAATATGGCCCCGGCAAAATGGAGCCCCATCATCCGTTACCTGAGCCGTTTTCTGCTGAACGACTGGCAGATGTCATGGGGTATCATATTGATTTGTGCAAAGCTTTTAGGGCCTATATTTATGGTGATTCTGCTTTAGTCAAAGATTATGAAGAAATGCTTAATGCGAAGCGTTTCCCGATGACGGTTGCATTATACAGTGGGGAAAAAATCACTATCACTGCCGATAATCCATTGATTGTTGAGGATAAAGATGACTATGGCGAACCGGTTGTTTTGGTATATGACGAGATAATCATTGAACCGGGAGGTCAAATTATTTACCGCACTAATGGTCGGATCGAAGCTAACACTCTTGTAGGGAATGGAAGTTCTATACATCAAGGCATTATTAATAAAGGCACTCATGGCGCCAATGGGGTTGATGGTGCAATGGGATCTCGTGGAGCTACCGGCAGCGATGGTGGTGATGGTATATCGGATAAATATGGCTGCTTAATTGACGCTACGCCGGGTATGGATGGTGCGCCGGGTTCTGCCGGTGCGCCTGGGGGTGATGGCGCTCCAGGGGGAGGAGCAAATGACCTAACTATTGATGTTCAATATGTTACTGGAATAATAAGGGCGGTAACGTTAGGTGGCAGAGGTGGAAATGGCGGTACCGGGGGGCTTGGCGGCGCCGGGGGGCAAGGGGGAAATGGAGGGAGTTCGGGACCTTTGAAAAATGGAGAAATCAGGAAGTGTCTTAGTGCGGATTCGGGAAATGGGGCAAATGGAGGAGATGGCGGAAATGGAGGGAATGGGGGTAAAGGTGGCGACAGTGGCAACATATATGTTAATTACTCTGACGGTGATCCAATACTTGAGGTTGAGTCATATTGTGGTTTTGGCGGGGAAGGCGGGAGAGGGGGATTGGGCGGAATAGGTGGTTATCCTGGAGATAACCCTATGCCACACTTTCCTAAAAAAAGTGAAAAATATGGGTTCAGTGGTAAAACTGGTCGTGTGGGAGAATTTGGCGATGACGGTGCCACTGGCAAGATATATATCAACGGTAAAGAAAAAAAACCTGATCATTAGTGGTGCCGCAATCAGGCTGGTCTGAGCTAATACATATACCTAATGGATTTCAAGATGGATCGCGACGGCAAGGGAGCGAATCCCAGGGAGCATAGAGAACTATGTGACCAGCTAACAAAGAAGCAACTTGAAAGATAACGGGTATAAATGAGGGGGGAGATGAGGTCAGGTCTTGGTTTTGCTTATCGAATTAGCCGAGAAATCTCCCTATGATATTAATCTGCCTTGTTGTCTGACTCAGTTATTTTGATTTACTTTGTGAATCCAAGGATAAGCATTATTTTTTATCCTTTATTTAAATTACACTCATAATTTCATTGTTCGATAATATCTATATATTTCTATCTTGTTGTGATTTTTTGAAAAAATACAATCATATTTATTGTTTTTGTTTTCTAATAATAACCAGTGAGATAAATATAAAATTGAAATTTTTGACTAGCATACATAAAAAGATAGTGATGTATCACAGAAATATTATCTTTAATTAATGAAAAAAATGGATAATTACATTAACATTTCAAATTGTGTGATTTAAATGTTATATCCAATCCCTTTATATAAAGTGAATAAATGCTTACCTAATTAATTCTCATGGAAATTATTTTTCTGGCCTACCCGTTGTTGAAAATTTATATCCTTTGCCAGAAAAAATCGATGTTTTCGCTATGGCTATTCAGCCATTCAGTACCACGAACGGTAGTAATAACAGCATATATTCTGGAGATTGACCAAATGGATAATGGATATATGAAGTTATCTTAAACAACATATAAACTCAGGAGAATTCCCGTGGATAAAAGAAGAACTGTTGCTGAAACCTTGGCGGTATTACGTCAGGATTATAATCTGATTGGTGTGGAACGGCAGCCAAAGCAACTTAAGACCTCGGATTTTGACGGCAAGGTAATATTCTCTAACGATCCAGAGACAGCTTCTGTGCCGCCTGCGTTTTTTACGGTACAAACCATACAGGAGCTGAAAGCACTCGGGGGTATTTCTGACAGTGAGTATGGCCCTGGCAGAATGGAGCCCCATCATCCGTTACCTGAACCGTTTTCTGCTGAACGACTAGCAAATGTCACCGGTTATCATATCGATTTGTGCAAAGCTTTTAGGGCCTATATTTATGGTGATTCTGCTTTGGTTAAAGATTATGAAAGAATTCTTAATGCTAAGCGTTTCCCGATGAAGGTTGCGTTATACAGTGGCGAAAGAATTACTGTTACCGCAGGTGCGCCATTGATTGTTGAAGATAAAGATGATTATGGCGAACCCGTTGTCTTGGTGTATGACCAGATAATCATTGAACCGGGAGGTCAAATTATTTACCGCACTAATGGTAAGGTCGAAGCTAACACTGTTGTAGGGAATGGCAATGATAAAAAGCAGAGCATTGTCAGTAAAGGTCTTGATGGAGCCGATGGTTTTGGGGGCGAACAGGGAAGTAATGGAGTGAATGGCAGCAATGGTTATATTGGTTCAGAGGATAAACACGGTTGCTCTGTTAAATCCACGCCAGGTACTGATGCAACTGGCGGTTCTTCTGGAGCGCAAGGGATGGATGGCAAAAGGGGGGGAAGTGCAAATGATGTCATTATTGATGTTGAACTTTTTACTGGAGTAGTCAACGCGGCATCGATAGGCGGTAAGGGTGGGAATGGTGGATATGGCGGTAATGGGGGGAATGGAGGGAATGGGGGAAATGGAGGAGATGCAACAAAAAAATGTATTGCTGGATATGGAGGCAGGGGAGGGGATGGCGGAAATGGAGGGGATGGGGGGAATGGGGGTAAAGGTGGGGACAGTGGTAACATCTATGTCAATTTCACTCAGGGTCAGCCAGTAATTAATGCGCTGTCATATAAAGGTTATGGCGGAAATGGAGGGATAGGTGGTAAGGGAGGAACAGGCGGAATAGGTGGGTCAGGTGGCGGTAGTAGTGGTGAATTAAATAGTGAGGGTCATGACGGAGTATCTGGTGACGCTGGTACTGATGGAAAATCCGGCGATGCAGGTACTGCTGGCAAGGTATATGTTAACGGTAATGCACAGAAGCATGGTGATGATCGGGCTTTGGACTGGCTAAACGACTATAAATAAGGGAGAGAGGGGTTAGAGCTTTGGCTTACTACCTCATCCGCCGAAATGTATTCCTAGTCCGACTGAATGGTGTTAATGAGTAAGCGCGATAATCGGGTAAGTAACAGATCGGAGTAAAGAATCCCACTATGGATATCAATATGATGAGAAGTGACAATATGCCGATTGCCATTATCGGTATGGGTTGCCGTTTTCCGGGGGGCGTTAACTCCCCAGAGGAATTTTGGCAACTGTTGTGTGGTTCAAGTGACGCTATTACCCCAGTACCCCCCGAACGTTGGTCAACTCAGGCTTATTATTCTCGGGATCGCAATCTACCAGGGCGAATGGTGGCGCGAGAAGGAGGGTTTATCACTGATATAGCCGGTTTTGATGCAGCGGCGTTTAGTATCAGTAGCGCAGAAGCGCCTTTTATTGATCCACAACATCGTCTGATGTTGCAGGTAACTTGGGAAGCGCTGGAGCGAGCGAGAATACCACCAAAATCGTTGGCGGGTCAGGCGGTTGGTGTCTATATTGGCGCTTTCACTCATGATTATTTGCACCTGCAATTTACTGATTTGCGTCAGATGACGGGCTATACCTCAACTGGCACAATGGGAACCATGTTGTCAAACCGTATTTCCCATGCGTTTGATTTTCAAGGGCCATCTTTGACCATCGATAGCGCCTGTTCATCGTCCTTATTGGCGGTACATTTGGCTTGTGACAGTTTACGGCGGGGAGAGTCACAATTGGCGCTGGCAGGCGGCAGTCAGTTAATGCTGATCCCTGATTTTTCGATAGTGGAAAGCCGTACTGGTTTTCTGTCACTGACCAATCGTTGTCACAGCTTTTCAGCTAACGCTGATGGTTATGTGCGTAGTGAAGGGGTGGGCGCTGTTTTGCTGAAACCTTTGGGTGCTGCTTTACAGGATGGCGATCCCATCTTGGCCGTGATCCACGGTTCGGCCGCAAATCAGGATGGCCGTACTGCCACGATGACCCAACCAAGCGGCGCGGCACAGCAGCGGGTGATTCGGGCAGCCTGTGCTCAAGCCGGAATTTCGCCGGAAGAGATTGATTATATTGAGGCTCATGGTACTGGAACGGCGATCGGTGATCCGATAGAAGCAGAAGCTTTGGGGTTGGTATGCCGTCCAGAACCGACAGATCGCCCATTACTGATCGGTGCGTGTAAATCCGTGATTGGTCATACAGAAGCCGCAGCGGGCATTGCCGGATTGATTAAAGCAGTATTATGTTTACAGCGAAGGCAAGTGCCGGGCAATTTACATGCCGATCCGCCTAACCCCTATATCCGTTTTGTGGAATTAGGATTGCAAGTTCCGCGACAGTTAACGTCATTGCCTGAAGGTAGAGTTGTCGCGGGGGTGAATTCTTTTGGTTTTGGCGGGACGAATGTCCATGTGGTATTGAGCAATCATGCGGCCCCTTGCGTACAACTTCGCGAGACCGAAGGGCAAGCCTTTATGTTGCCATTATCTGCCCAATCTGAGTTTTCCCTGACACAACAAGCACAGCGTATTGCCGATTTACTACAGCAGCAGCCAGAGATTGCCCTTGATGATCTATGTTACAGTTTAGCGATAACTCGTCACCGTTTCCCGCTGCGTAAAGCCATAATATTTAGTGATCGAAAACAGTTGCAACAACAGTTAACTCATCTGAGTCTGTCGCCGAAGCATAATAATAGAAAGGTAGATCACTTGGCTTGGGTGTTTCCTGGTGTTGGCGGTGAAGGGTGGCAGGAGGTGGCAACTTGGTTTCAGTTATTTCCTGCATTTGCCGAGCAATTCAGGCGTTGCGAAGCTATTTGGGCTGAGTTTTCTGCGCCGTCTCTACGTGCTGCATTACTGGTTACTGACGATTTAATGGCGCCGCCGGTGCAGTTTGCGGTACAAATATCTATGGTCGCTCAGTTGCAGCAGTGGGGATTTAGGCCAGCGGCATTGCTGGGTCATAGTACCGGTGAAATGGCGGCTTGTTATCTGGCGGGAATTTATGATCTGACTCAGGCATTAACACTTTTGTATCATCGTTATTACCGCTATTGTGATCTGCAAAGCGCGTTGGATCAGAAGGGCGGATTGTTGATGGTAGCGGCTACGGTGGAACAGATACAGCCCTATTTGTCTGCCCATGATGTTGATCCCGCAGTTGTGATTGCTGGAAGAAATAGCGCCAATAGTTGTCTGTTATCGGGTCCTGTAAGCGGATTAACTGCCATTTCCCATCGTTTAAAACATCATCGTATCGCCAGTAGCCACATTAACTATGGTATTGCTGCCCATTCTCCATTGCTGGAACCACTCCGGGCAGGGTTAATTGCCGATGCTGCGACTATTTCGGCCTCAAAACCTTTATTACCCGTGTTCTCATCAGTCACAGGGAAGAAAATTAATGATAAGTTGGGCCCTGAGCATTGGGCTGACAATATGATCGAACCCTTTCGTTTTGATGATGCGATGGAAAATATGCTGAGAGCAGGTTTCCACCATTTCCTTGAAATTTCACCCACATCCCTGTTGAGCGGTGGATTGAAGGATTGGAGTAAACCTTATCGCGGCCAAGTGTTTGCTTGTCGAACAGGGCAGAACTGGTCACAGCTATTGGGCCAATTATTTGAAGCCGGTATTGAGCCTGATTGGCGGACTATGACGCCTATGGCTCATTTAATCGATCTGCCAACATATCCCTGGCATCAACAATCTTATTGGCATGAACCGAAAATCAGCCGTCGTCACCGGCTGCGCAAGTCGAGCGGTGTGTTATTGGGCGAAGCACAGCCAGGTAGCGAGAGTTGGCAGGCTGAATTGGTTGTTGAGCAGGTGCCTTGGCTACTCGATCATGTCGTCATGGGAAATGCGATGTTTCCTGCTGCCGGCTATATCGAAGTCATGTTAACCGCGGCGCGTATCTGTTTTCCGGGTGTTGGATTGGCGCTGAATAATATTGTGTTGCAATCGGCTTTACTGCTGGAACCCGGCATGGAGTTCAGGCTAAAAACCCGCTTGGATCGTCAGCGAATGGAAGTGCAGGTATACACTGCCAGTCATCTGGATGAAGATACCCAATACCAATTTGCAGCCAGTGCACAAGTAAACATTGTTGTACCGGGCGCGACTGCCTGTGTTATCCCATCATCAGTTGTAAATGAGCGCTATCTTGGTACGCAGAATCAGGAGGCTCAGGAGACGTTGTGTCAGGGGGAATTGTATCAGAAAGAATTGTATCAGAAGGAATTGTATCAGGCGTTTCAACACCTGCATTTTAGTTACAGCGGGGTATTTCGTACTCTGTGTCAGGCGATTATCGGTGAAAAGGAGACAATCTGTGAGATTGAGTTGCCACCTACGCCAGAGGGAATGAATTTCCACCCGGCGGCTTTGGATGGCATTTTCCAGTCGCTGCTGGCGATTCAGTCTGTTGGCGTTAATGCTCCAATCCCTGCTAGCGATTTCCGTATTCCGGTAACTATTCGACATCTACGCATTAACGGTAAACTATCAGGTCGAGTAACAGCCCATGCTCGAATGACTGAGCAGACACAACAACAGTGGCTTGGTGATATTGATGTATGCACGGACCGCGGCATACTGATTTGCCAAATCAAAGGATTTTGCGTTCAGCTTGTCAGTAACAGGAAAAGCGATTTATTGCCAGTACCTCACAATCTGGTGATAGGTCAACCCCTGTGGCGTGAAGTGCCTTCTTGCCCATTGCTAGCACCTTTAGCACCATGTTTAGCACGATGGGCTATTTTTGGCGATGAAACTGTGTTGGCAGAGGAATTGGCGAGTGAATTGCGACGGCGTGGTGGATATGCCTATCTACGTTCCGGCCTGCCTGACAGTGAGCAGAAAGTTCAGGAGTTGGTTGATACTCTTCCTTCTGAGGTTGAAAGGATACTGATCCTCTGGCCGTTACATAATCCACGCAAGACCTATCATGCTTTGATCTATTTGTGTGCGGCATTGGCAGAACGAGCGGTGAAACCACGCCTGTGGGTCATAACTCGATATGCTCATCAGGTGACTGAACAAGATCTGCCTGATCCGTTTGCTGCGGCATTATGGGGAATGATGCGGGTTATCGGTCAACAGGAAGCAACTTCACTCTGGGGAGGGTTGTTGGATATTGACAGTACTACTACGCCAGCTCAGTGGTGGGATGCATTATTAACAGATGATGGTGAGGATCAATTAGCTCTGCGTCGTGATCAACGCTATGCGCTACGTCTTGTGCCATTGCCAGAAATACCGCCTTTGTTGCCGTTGGTGCATTTTCGTCCAGACGGCAGCTATTTGCTGACGGGCGCTTTCGGGGGAATGGGACGTCAGTTGATTTCCTGGATGGTGAAGCGTGGTGCTCGTCATTTGTTGTTGATCGGTCGTTGTCATACGCTTGATACGGATGATCAGATGTTACTGGAAATGCTACGTCAACAGGGGATTGAAGCAGAATATCTGCCGGTTGATCTGGGTGATGTAAAAATGACTAATAATTGTCTGGCTCAGTATCGGCAACGGGCCAGTCAGCCGTTACGAGGCGTAATTCATTGTGCCGCGCATGTTGAAGCTCAAGGATATCGTGAACTGAGTACTCAGGCTTTCGATAGAGTCTTTGCCGCTAAAGCACTTTCTGCCTGGACACTGCATCAGGCATTAGCTGATGCGCCGTTAGAGCATTTCGTTATGTTTTCCTCAATAAGCTCATTATTGTCTTTGCCGGGTATGGCATCTTATGCAGCCGCAAATGCCATGCTGGACAGCTTGGCCTATTTGCGGCGTCAGCAAGGTTTACCTGCGTTGAGCCTTAACTGGGGGCCGTGGAAAGCAGGTATCGCTTTACGAGATAGTCGCATGCTCCCGGTGTCCGAAGACAATGGGCTGCCGCTATTTAGCTTAGAGGAGGGGTTAGCCACGTTAGAGCGTCTGTTTGCCCGCATTGAGCCGCAACTGGTGCCGTTCTTGGCTGATTGGTCAGTATTACTCTCTGGTCCAATGCGCCATCTGGCATTATTTCGTGATATTCAGCAGGAAAGCGTAGCTCAGGCTTTACCAGCAGACAGGGCGCTTGAGGCCAATAACTTGGATGATGTTATCAGTTTATTACAGGCTTTCTGCGGTGAGATTGTTGGGACGAAAGCTGAGGTTTTTCATCCGGATCAACCACTGACTGATAATGGTATTGATTCGCTGAATGGGGTGATGTTGGTGCAAAAAATTAACAAACAGTTACGCGTGGATATCCCATTGGAATTGTTGTTGAACAATAAGCCACTGTCGGAACTTGCATCGTTGATTACGTATCGATTGCAAGTTAAGTTAATTGCGAAGTAGGAATAACCTGAGTCAAAGTATTTTCTGAAAGCCCGATAGGGCTTTCAGGTTGTTGATTTTTAAAGCTTCGACTATCACTGTCGAGTTTTTACCAATGATAGAATAGATAAGAAGAGACGTTTTTTATCTGTCAGTGTGGCTTTAAAATCTGGAAAAATAGCTTGATATTAGAAGAGAAAACATCAGGAAACACGGGTTTTACATGACAGAGTTATTTACAGATTCTTTGTGATTTTTGAAAAATACAATTATGCTCATTGTTTTTATTTGTATTTTATAATAATACCCCATGAGATAAATATAAAATTGAAATTTTTAATTAGTATCTATTAAGGGGTAGTGATATATCACGGAGATATTCGTCATAATTAATGGAAAAAGTGGTGAATTATATTAATATTTTAAATTGTGTAATTTAAATTTCATATTTAAATTGACTTCCGTAAGTGAATAAATATTTACCTAATTAATTCTCGTCGTAATTATTTTTCTGGCCTGCCGGTTGTTGGAAGTGGCTATATCCTTTGTCAGAAAAAATCGATGTTTTCACTCTGGCTAATCTGGTGATTAGTCAGGGGAAAAATTCTGACTATTCGCTATTTAGTGACATAACCGGTAGTGATAGTAGTAGAGATTTGGGAACTTGGTCAGATGGGTAATTGATATACGAAGTTATTCTAACTGTATAGACTTAAACTTAGGAGAATTTTCATGGAAAAAATAAGAACGGTTGCTGAAACGTTAGCAATATTACATCAATATCACCATCCGGTTGGTCTGGAACGACAGCCAAAGCAACTTAAGACCGCCGACTTTGACGGGCCGGTAATATTTTCTAACGATCCGGAAACGGCTACTGTGCCGCCGGCATTTTTTACAATACAAACGATACAAGAGCTGAAAGCACTTGGCGGTGTACCTGACAGTCGGTATGGTCCTGGAAAAATGGAACCCTATCATCCGTTACCTGAACCGTTTTCTGCTGAACGTCTGGCAAACGTCTCGGCTAATCATATTGATTTATGCAAAGCCTTTCGCGCCTATATCTATGGTGATTCTGCTTTGGTCAAAGATTATGAAGAAATGCTAAATGCTAAGCGTTTTCCGATGAAAGTTGCGTTTTACAATGGTGAAGAGATCACTGTTTCTGCAAGTAATCCATTGATTATTAAAGATAAAGAACAATGTGGCGAACTGGTTGTCTTGGTGTACGACCAGATAACCGTTGAACCGGAAGGCAAAGTAATTTGCTACACCAATGGCAGGATTGAAGCGAATGCCATTCAAGGGCTTGGAGGCGGGCCGCTGCACTTTGTCCATAAAGGGCGAGATGGAGAAATGGGTGCTCCTGGCGCGGCTGGAAATAGCGGAGTGAATGGCATTGATGGTTTACCTGGTCGTAAGAAAAAAGATACCTGTGTAACTCCCCCTACACCGGGTACCGATGGAACTGAAGGTTCTCCGGGAACGAAAGGATCGGATGGAGAACCAGGTGGAGTGGCGGAGAAATTAAGTGTCACAACTGCTCATCTGGATGGAGAGGTGTATTTGGTGTCTGAAGGAGGGGCTGGGGGAAATGGAGGGGGTGGCGGTGATGGTGGCGGTGGGGGGGAACGGTGGAGATGGAGGCTTTTGTTATAATGGTGCCGATGGGGATTGTTCTGGTGGTCATAGTTATGTTACTACGGACCCACGTTATTTTTCTGGGAATGGGGGGGATGGAGCAAATGGGAGGGGCGGGTGGGAATGGAGGTAATGGGGGGAATGGTGGAGATGGGGGTGACATAGAGTGTAACTATTCTACTGGTAATCCAAACATGAGTTATTGGTCAACAGCAGGTTTGCCAGGGGCTGGTGGTAGAGCGGGAAGGGGAGGGAAAGGCGGTGATGGTGGTTCTGCGTGGTGTGATATGAAGGATAGAATTAGAAACTTAAATTGTTCTGGAATTCCTGGTAAAAAGGGGATTAATGGAGAGTCAGGGAGGCCAGGGATGCAAGGAAAGGGGGGGCAGATATATATCAATGGCAAATTACGTTGAAGGAAAATTATGTTGAACGTTCCGTTTTCTAAACATAAACTGTTTGGAAACGATAAATATAAAATCGAAATTTTCAATTAGCATCTATTAAAAGGTAGTGATATATCACGGAAATATTTTCTATAATTAATGGAAGAAATGGTAATTTACATTAATATTTTAAATTGATAAATTCCAATATTGTATCTAATGACTTTCTGTAAAGTAAATAAATATTTACCTAATTAATTCTCGTCGCAATTATTTTTCTGGCCTGCCGGTTGTTGAAATGGTTATACCCTTTGTCAGAAAAAATCGATGTTTTTGCTCCGGCTAATCTGATGATTAGTCAGGGGCAAAATTCTGACTATTAGCTATTTAGTGACATAACCGGTAGTGATAGTAGTAGAGATTTGGAAACGTGGTCAGATGGATAATTGATATATGAAGTTATTCTAAACGTATAAATTTAAACTTAGGAGAATTTTCATGGAAAAAATAAGAACGGTTGCTGAGACGTTGGCAATATTACATCAATATCATCATCCGTTTGGTCTGGAACGACAGCTAAAGCAGCTTAAGACCGCCGACTTTGACGGGCCGGTAATATTTTCTAACGATCTGGAAACGGCCACTGTGCCGCCTGCATTTTTTACAGTGCAAACGATACAAGAGCTGAAAGCACTCAACGGTGTGCCTGATAATCAGTATAGCTCTGGAAAAATGGAATCCCATCATCCGTTACCTGAACCATTTTCTGCTGAACGGCTGGCAAATGCCCCTGATAATCATATTGATTTGTGCAAAGCCTTTAGTGCTTATATCTATGGTGATTCTGCTTTGGTGAAAGATTATGAAGAAATGCTCAATGCTAAGCGTTTTCCGATGAAAGTTGCGTTCTACAGTGGCGACGAGATCACGATAAGCAAAGATAATCCGCTGATTATCAGAGATAAAGATCACAGCGGCAAACTGGTTGTCTTGGTGTATGACAAGATAACTATTGAACCGGAAGGTGAAGTGATTTGCTACACCAATGGCAGGATTGAAGCGAATGTCATTCAAGGGAACTCGTATCACTTTACCAATACAGCGGACTATGGAAAAGATGGTGCTGCTGGTACAGATGGAAACAGTGGAGCTGATGGCGCTAAGGGTAATCCTGGTATTCAGAATAAACATGAGTGTACAACGGACGCAGCACCAGGTTCTGATGGAACTAACGGTTCTTCGGGAGCGCGGGGAGCAGATGGTGAGCCTGGTAAAGCGGGGGAGAAACTAACTATCGCATGCCCTTATGTGAGAGGTACAGTAAATTTGTGGTCGGCGGGAGGTAATGGAGGTAATGGTGGTGATGGCGGTCATGGAGGTAATGGTGGTAAGGGAGGAGACGGGGGTTATGGTAGTGTTGATAAGGCTGTTGGTGATCATCATGATTATAATACTACTACCTCTCTGTGTAAGTCTGGGAACGGAGGGAAAGGAGGAGATGGAGGCGATGGAGGGGATGGGGGGAATGGAGGTCATAGTGGGGATGGGGGGGACATATATTTTAGCTATTCCGAAGGCAATCCGCTCATTAAATGTTTAGCATCACCAGGTATTCCGGGAGCTGGTGGTCATCCGGGAATGAGAGGGAAAGGTGGTGATGGTGGCTCTACATTGACTAACTCTGGGGGTGGAGGTACAACGTCGAGTATTACCGGAGAATTTGGTCAAGCGGGTACTGATGGAAAGCGGGGAGAGCCAGGAGAGCAAAAAGGAAATGTGGGGCGGATCTATGTTAACGGTAAATTGCAAGATAGCCAATAAAGAAAGTTTATTTCCGTTTCCTAAACATCAACTGTTTGGAAATGAGTGAGTTCGGGTTTTCGTCTGTATCGCATTAGTTTATTGGATATGGTGATATTTAAACTTGTTTTACTTAGAGAAAATTTATTGGCCAACAACACGCTATCTGAAATTTTCGATGATGCGAAAATACCCTGTTTTTTAAATAGGTTTATCAGCAACCTGATGTGTAGCCATTTCCAATGGCTACACTGTATCGGGATAATTATTGCTCCAAATCTATTGTTGATTCAGTTATTTTGATTTACTGTTTATTTCACTAGGGCTATTTTATTGACCTTTTTGTTGGTCATTTAGGCGTTTCTTTGTAAAGTGAGTTTTTTAAAAATTGGATTTTATTCGTGAAAGAATCTTTTTCTTGTAAAGAAGAATTATTTTCTATCTTTAATTTAAATTACATTCATAATTTCATTATTTAGTAATATCTGTAGGTTTATATTTTGCTGTGATTTTTTAAAATTAAAATAATATTATTATTTCCTAATAATACAATGAGGAAAATATAGAGTTGAAGTTTTTAATTAGCATCTGTTGAAAAGTAGTGATGTATCACAGAAATATTTTCCATAATTAATGAAAAAAGTGGAGGTTTATATTAATATTTAAAATTGTGTAATTTAAATATTGCATCTAATTGTTTTCTGTAAAGTAAATAAATACTTGCCTGATTAATTTTCATGGGAGTTATTTTTCTGGCCTGCCTGTTGTTGAGGTATCCATATTCTTTGCCAGAAAAAATCGATGTTTTTGCCTTGGCTAATTTGGTGATTAGCCAGAGCGAAATTCTGACTATTAGCAATATTAGTGACATAACCGGTAGTGATAGTAATAGGAATTTTTCAACTTGGTCAGATGGATAATTAATATATGAAGTTATTCTAAACGTATAAATTTAAACTTAGGAGAGTTCTCATGGATAAAATAAGAACGGTTGCTGAGACGTTGGCAATATTACATCAATATCATCATCCGTTTGGCTTGGAGCGACAGCCAAAGCAACTTAAGACCTCTGACTTTGACGGGCCGGTAATATTCTCTAACGATCTGAAAACGGCTACTGTGCCGCCTGCGTTTTTTACAGTACAAACGATACAAGAGCTGAAAGCACTCAACGGCGTGCCTGACAGTCAGTATAGCTCTGGAAAAATGGAATCCCATCATCCGTTACCTGAACCGTTTTCTGTTGAACGGCTGGTAAACGTCCCGGCTAACCATATTGATTTGTGCAAGGCCTTTAGTGCTTATATCTATGGTGATTCTGCTTTGGTCAAAGATTATGAAGAAATGCTCAATGCTAAGCGTTTTCCGATGAAAGTTGCGTTCTACAGTGGCGACGAAATTACTATAAGTAAAGATAATCCGTTGATTATCAGAGATAAAGATAACCGTGGCGAACCGGTTGTCTTAGTGTACAACAAGATAACTATTGAACCGGAAGGCAAAGTGATTTGCTACACCAATGGCAGGATTGAAGCAAATGTTATTCAAGGTAGCTCATATGACCTTACCAGTAGAGGGAAAGATGGAAAAGATGGTGCTGTTGGTACAAATGGAAACAGTGGCGCTGATGGTGCTAAGGGTACTCCTGGGCTTCAGGATAAACATAAGTGTATAACGAACCCTTCACCAGGTTCTGATGGAACTCATGGTTCTTCGGGAGTGCGGGGAGCGGATGGCGAATCTGCTAAGGCGGGGGATAAACTAACTATTGCATGTCCTTATGTGAGAGGAACAGTAAATTTGTGGTCGGCGGGAGGTAATGGAGGTAATGGTGGTGATGGCGGTCATGGAGGTGATGGTGGTAAGGGGGGAAATGGGGGTTATGGCAGTTTCTTTGAGGTTATTGACTCTAATCATCGTCATATTACTACTAACTCACTGTGTCAGTCTGGGCTTGGAGGGAACGGAGGAAATGGAGGCGATGGAGGAGATGGGGGTAATGGAGGTCATAGTGGGGATGGGGGGGGACATATATTTTAGCTACTCCGAAGGCGATCCGCGCATCAATTGTGGGGCATTCCAAGGTTTTGCGGGAGCGGGCGGTAGGCCGGGATGGAGAGGGAAAGGCGGTGATGGCGGTTCTACATTAACTAATACTGGGAATGGAGATACAACGTCGAATATTACCGGAAAGTTCGGTCAGGCGGGTGTTGATGGAAAGTCGGGGGAGCCAGGAGAGCGAACAGGAAATGCGGGACGGATATATGTTAACGGCAAATTGCAAAACTGATTACGATAAAGAAAGTTTGTTTCCGTTTCCTAAATACAAACTGTTTGGAAACGAGTGAGCTAGAGTTTTCGCCTGTATCGCATTAGTTTATTAGGGATAGCGAGGTTGACTACTATTAATAGTGCAACGATTTGGTTTAGCTGGCGATAAATAGCAATCTTGTTCCAGGCAATCCAATTTACTTGAACACAACGACAGAAGACTTGGTATCTAACCAGCAGATACAGTGATTGAGGTGAATAATTTGGATGATGTTGTTAGAGTGTTAAGTTGGTGTTGGAACGTGCATCGTTGATTACCTATCTAGTGTTAAAACAACCGTAGTTTGTAGTTAATTCAGTGCACCATATGGTTAATGTGTGCACTGAATTCTGAACGCTCTCAAATTTTCGAGAAAAGTTATTTCAACCAACCTTTCTTCTGTGCGGTTTCCAATTGCGGCAGCAGATACTGCCATAATTCAGGATAGACATCGGCAATAAATTTATTGCGGTTAATTACTTGCTCAAAACGAATACCATCTTCTACCCAACTCTGCCCTTTATTATACAGATTCATCAGCATCGGCATGAGTCTATCCAGTGTAAGGGCAAAGCGGGCGTCTTGGCTTTCTTTGGCTTCATACTCTTGCCAAAGTGACATAAAATAACTTTTTTGTGGTTCGGGGAGTAAACCAAAAAGACGGTGGGCGGCTTTGACTTCCTGTTCATGAATGGCCTCACGGGCTGCTAAATCGTAAACCATCACATCACCGGCATCAATTTCTACAATATCGTGAATTAATGCCATTTGAATAACCCGCTGGATATCTACCCCTTTTACATAGGGCGCAAAACTCATTGCGGCGATAGCAAAATGCCAACTATGCTCGGCTGAATTTTCCCGACGATAGTTATCCAGCAACTTAGTTCGCCGCTGAACTTTTTTCAGCTTATCCAGCTCCATCAAAAAACCGATGACATTAGTAAAAGGGCCAAAATCAACGGTAGGTACTGCTAACGACATATAAACCTCATCAATTATTTTCTTCATCGAGAGAATAAGGCAGAGGCTGAATAGCGAGTGAATGTCCTTCATCGTCGCGGACACGGAATACACTATGATTTTCCATATCGTTATTCATGACGACTTGTACCCAGACACTATTATCATTCAGTTTAACGGCAGCCAAAACGGTGCCTGTTCTCCGCCACTTATCTCCTAATTGCCATTCCAAATCATCTCCAGCCATAGGAGTTTTGGTAGCACTGCCAGCCAGCCAGTACATGGCGCGTTTATTGGCGCCGCGATATTTAGCGCGGGCCACCATTTCCTGACCGGTATAACACCCTTTTTTAAAACAGATACTTCCTGCCAATGCTTGGAGGTTAGTTGCCTGAGGAATAAATTGCGTACTATTTGCGGCATCAATGATCGGGAAACCAGCTTCAATATCCAGAGCTAACCACTGTTCGCTGTTATTAAGCTGAGCTTGAAGTTTTTCTGTTAATTGTTCAACGGTTGCGGTGTTTGTTATCAAGAGGAAACGTTCAGACGGCAAGGTAAAATGGAGCAAAGTCGTAGTTTCATGTTCAACGACAGCATTATCAGCATCGGGTAGTGTTGGGAAAATATTATTCAGTGCCTCGCGGCAGTTTTTACCTGCAACACCGAGCAATACCGCATTTTCATCTTGAACTAGCGTAATTTTAGAGAATACGGCATATTTTTTCAGTTCTGTAAGCTGGTTTTCCAACACACTGCGACGTTCAATATAAGCAAGGCTTTCACCACGATGGAAGAGGCGCAGATTACTCCACATTTTGCCTTTTGCATCACAATGCGCACTAAGTACATGCTGATTCGTTGCAAGTGCGGAAATATCTGCTGTAACCTGACTTTGTAGATATTTTTCTGTATCCGGTCCAGTTGCGGTTATCAGGCCCCAGTCATCCAGTGATATTAATGTCAGGGGAAGGGTTGATGAAGACGATGGAGATTGTGAAGAGAACGGAGTTTTATAAGCCATGACACATCCTGCCAGTCAGATATTTGAGCCAATGATGCATCAATGGTAAAAGAGCTGAAGCACAATGCAAGTAGTTATTATTGCTATTAGCTGGCATGATGCATGAGTTTGCCGGGCGACTTAATGGCTAATGGCGTTAAAACTAACAATGAGAATTAAAAAGGGGATTCTTTGAACATGGATATTGATAATAAAGCACGTATTCATTGGGCATGTCGACGTGGAATGCGTGAGCTGGATATTTCAATTATGCCGTTTTTTGAGTATGAATATGACTCACTCAGTGATGATGATAAACGACTTTTTATTCGCTTGCTTGAATGTGCTGATCCTGATCTATTTAACTGGTTGATGAATCATGGACGCCCGGCAGATGAAGAGCTATTTCGCATGATTAAACTTATTCAGAATAGAAATAAAGATCGTGGTCCTGTGGAGGTGTGATCTCAGGGTATCTTGGCATACCCAGTTAATTTCCACCTGTGTTCATGGTGTAATCGCGCTTATAGTGCTACTTGCTCCGTGGCCTGCGGATAACGCTGTTTTCTGGATTTTCTGGCTTCCTTTGGTACTGTTGATTATTGCCAGTTGGGGGCGTAGCCAGAAAAATATCCGTAAATCACAAGGGCTTTTAGTTCTGTTCAGTGATAATAAGTTGCAATGGAAGAAGCACGAGTGGCGAATTATCCGGCGTCCGTGGTTATGTCGCTATGGCATATTAATTACGGCTCAATCTTTTTATAACCAGAAAAAAATCCGTTTATGGGTCGCATCCGATGGTATGTCACAGGATGAATGGAGGCATATTAATCAACTGTTGTTGCAATATCCTGATATCTGATTGAGCTGAAATTTTTCTGAATTTAAAGCAGAGGCTCCATTTCTTGCAGGATTTGCATACACCATTGCGATAAACGATCATCAGTTTGTTCATACTGGTTTACGTCATCTAATGCCAGCCCGACAAATTGTGAGCCATTATCCGTTAATGGTTTCGGGCTGGTAAATTCATAGCCTTTGGTTGGCCAGAAGCCAATGAAATGGACACCTGAAGGGCGTAAATGGTGATATAGCATACCGAGAGCGTCAAGAAACCAATCGCTATAATCAATTTGATCGCCCATACCATACATGGCGACAATTTTCCCCTGTAAATCGAGGGAAGGAATTTGCTCCCAAATCTCCAACCAATCTTCCTGTAATTCGCCAAAATCCCATGTCGGAATGCCAAGAATCAGTACAGCGTACTCTTCCATTAATTCAGGTGTTGTCTCTTTGATATTGTGGAGATCAACTAAATCTTCACCGAGGATATCGCGAATTTTCTCTGCTACCATTTCGGTGTAGCAGGTGCTGGAGCCGTAAAAAAGACCAATCTTCATCATTAATCATTATGGTTTTTGAATATCTGGATTGGCATTGTAACAGAATAATTGCTTTTTCAGGCATAATAGCCGACAGAGATGTGCAGATTTAAGGGAAGTATTTCGTGTCAAAACAACCAACTCAGTTGACTAATCCACTGATAGAACAATTTCTTGATGCTATCTGGTTGGAACATGATCTCGCGGAAAATACGCTTGCTTCTTACCGGTTGGATTTACAAGCACTGGATAACTGGTTGATACATCATGGTCATAATTTATTATCTGTCCAGACGATAGATTTGCACTCTTTTCTGGCGGAACGTATGGATGGCGGGTATAAAGCCAGTAGCTCGGCCCGTTTACTCAGTGCTATGCGCCAGTTGTTTCTCTATTTTTATCGGGAAAAAATGCGGGAAGATGATCCGACAGCGCTTTTGTCCGCACCGAAATTACCAAAGCGATTGCCTAAAGATTTGAGTGAAAAGCAGGTCGAGGATCTACTTAATGCGCCCTGTACAGATCAGCCGGTGGAGCTAAGGGATAAAGCGATGCTTGAAGTGCTTTATGCCTGTGGTTTGCGGGTATCTGAGCTAGTAGGGTTGACCCTTTCCGATGTCAGCTTGCGTCAAGGCGTGGTGAGAGTGATTGGTAAAGGGAATAAAGAGCGGTTAGTACCTTTAGGGGAAGAGGCGATTTACTGGCTAGAGCATTATATGGAGTATGGAAGAGCCGGGTTACTGAATGGTGCAACGCTGGATGTGCTTTTTCCTAGCAAACGGGGGCGACAAATGACCCGGCAGACTTTCTGGCATCGTATTAAACATTATGCGCTGTTGGCTGGAATCGATGCTGAACGGTTATCTCCCCATGTTTTGCGTCACGCATTTGCCACACATTTGCTTAATCATGGCGCTGATTTGCGAGTTGTGCAGATGTTATTGGGGCATAGTGATCTATCCACAACACAAATATATACTCATGTAGCAACAGAACGGCTTAAATTGCTACATCAACAACATCATCCGCGTGGGTGAGCACGGATTTAAAGGAACCTAAAATGAAAAAAAGCGTGTTATGTTTCCCTCTGTTACTGGCCTGGTTTAGCGGAAATGCGCTTGCTGATGATGATGCTGTCCATAGAACGATGCAGAAACTAGGGATAAAAGCAGAAAACATCCAGCCATCGCCTATTGTTGGTTTAAATACGGTAGTGACCGAGCAAGGGATCATTTATCTCTCTGATGACGGGAAATATTTATTGCAAGGGCCAATTTATGATGTCAGTGGCAGCGCTCCTGTGAATGTCAGTAATCAATTGTTGATGAAAAAGCTGGAAGCAATGACAGATCAAATGATTATCTACAAAGCGCCAAAAGAGAAGCATGTCGTTACCGTTTTCACGGATATTACCTGTGGTTACTGCCATAAATTGCATGAAAACATGCAAGAGTACAATAAACTGGGTATTACTGTGCGCTATCTGGCGTTCCCCCGTCAGGGTATGCAGCACCAATCTGCTAAAGATATGCAATCTATCTGGTGCAGCGCAACACCGCAGAAATCATTGGATGCTGCGTTTAAAGATGGAGATGTTTCGCCAATTAAGAGCTGTAAAGTGGATATTGCTAACCATTACAAATTGGGTCTCCAGTTTGGCGTCCAGGGAACGCCAGCGATTATCCTTAAGGATGGCAGTCTGCTAGGTGGATATATGCCGCCAGAGGCTTTGGCAGCGGCACTGGCGCAACGTGGTAAATAAGTTTAGTGAATATTGAAACACAACTTCGTCGCCGCCCGGTGGTGGATGACAGTCATCTTCCACAACAGATTCATCCATTACTGCGTCGTTTATATGCCATTCGTGGTATTCAGCAAGCTGATGAATTGGAGCGTGGCGTTCAAGGCTTATTGAATTACCAACACTTGAGTGGCGTGGAACAGGCGGTGGCGCTCTTGTTGACAGCACTTCATGAACACTGGCGTATTGTTATTGTCGGTGATTTTGATGCTGATGGGGCAACTAGCACGGCATTGGCGATCCGATCATTACGCTCGATGGGATATCGCCATCTGGATTATCTGGTGCCAAATCGTTTTGACGATGGTTATGGTTTAAGCCCGCAGGTGGTCGAAGAGGTCGTCAAAAAAGGCGCTGACCTAATTATTACCGTGGATAATGGTATCTCTTCCCATGAAGGAGTTGCGGCTGCCCATCAGCACCGTATGAAAGTGATTGTCACGGATCACCACTTGCCGGGCGATATTTTGCCGGCTGCCGATGCCATTATTAATCCCAATTTATCCGATTGCTCTTTCCCATCTAAATCTTTGGCAGGGGTTGGCGTCACGTTTTATCTGATGTCGGCTTTAAGGACGGCATTGAGAAAAGATCAGTGGTTTGAAAAGCAAGGAATTACTCTACCGAATCTGGCAGAAATGTTGGATTTGGTTGCGTTAGGCACGGTTGCCGATGTTGTACCTTTGGATGCCAATAACCGGATTCTGGTTTATCAGGGATTGAATCGCATTCGCGCAGGGCGTTGCTGTGCGGGAATTCGGGCATTATTGGAAGTTTCCAAACGTGATGCTTATAAGCTAGCAGCCAGCGATTTGGGTTTTTTTCTGGGGCCAAGACTGAATGCCGCCGGTCGCCTCGATGATATGTCCATTGGCGTCACTTTATTGCTAACTGACGACATGGCAAAGGCGCGCCAGATAGCTTGCGAACTGGACAGTCTTAACCATACCCGGCGTGAAATAGAGCAGGGAATGCAACAAGAAGCCCTGCAAATTTGTGACAAACTTGAACGTACCAGCACTGAGCTGCCTTATGGGCTGGCGCTTTATCATCCAGAATGGCATCAGGGAGTAGTCGGCATTCTGGCTTCTCGCATTAAAGAACGTTTTCATCGGCCTGTGATCGCTTTCGCACCGGCAGGGGACGGTATTTTGAAAGGTTCTGGTCGTTCAGTGCAGGGATTGCATATGCGTGATGCGCTTGAGCGGCTTGATACGTTGCATCCGGGGTTGATACTTAAGTTTGGCGGCCATGCAATGGCGGCGGGTTTGTCACTTGAGCAGGATAAATTTGAACAATTTCAGCGTCACTTTTCTGCGTTAATGGCGGATTGGTTAGATATTTCGCAACTTGAAGGTGTTATCTGGAGTGATGGTGAACTAGCGATCAATGAACTGTCATTGGACATTGCAGAGATGTTGCGTGATGGCGGTCCTTGGGGGCAGGCATTCCCGGAGCCGGTTTTTGACGGTAAATTCAAACTACTGCAACAGCGTATTGTTGGAGAGCGTCATTTAAAAGTGATAGTAGAGCCATTAAACGGTGGGCCGATGCTGGATGGTATTGCGTTCAATATTGATCCTACCCGCTGGCCGGATAACAGTGTCCGCGAAGTAGAACTTGCCTATAAACTGGATGTTAATGAATTTCGTGGCAACCGTAATGTACAGCTTTTGATCCAGCATCTCTGGCCTTATTAATCGTTTGATAGGCAGATAGTCAGTCACTGTCACGTACTCTTGTATGAATACGTGACAAATCTGTTGAAGTGCTATAAACCCTGTGTCGAATCCGCTACAATACGCGGTTCGAAAATTATCCATTTATCTACGACTACACAACGTAAGACACGAAAATATGTTTGAAATTAATCCGGTAAAAAACCACATTCAGGACCTGTCTGAACGGACAACGGTTCTGAGGGGGTATCTTTGACTATGATGCCAAGAAAGAACGCTTAGAAGAAGTTAATGCTGAACTGGAACAGCCTGATGTTTGGAATGAACCGGAGCGGGCACAGGCTTTGGGTAAAGAGCGCTCTTCACTGGAAGGGATTGTTGAGACTATCGATCAGCTTGAGCAAGGTCTGGAAGATGTACAGGGCCTGCTGGAATTGGCAGTAGAAGCTGACGATGAAGAGACTTTTAATGAAGCGGTGGTAGAGCTGGGACAGCTTGAAGACAAGTTGGGTGAGTTAGAATTTCGCCGTATGTTTTCTGGTGAGTATGACAGTGCTGACTGCTATCTTGACTTGCAGGCCGGCTCTGGCGGCACCGAGGCTCAGGATTGGGCAAGTATGCTGATGCGTATGTATCTGCGTTGGGCTGAATCCAAAGGTTTTAAAACTGAAATTATAGAAGAATCAGATGGTGAGGTGGCTGGCTTGAAATCAGCGACTATCAAGATCATGGGTGATTATGCTTATGGTTGGTTACGTACTGAAACTGGTGTGCACCGTTTGGTACGTAAAAGCCCATTTGATTCTGGCGGTCGTCGCCATACTTCATTCAGTTCTGCTTTCATCTATCCCGAAGTGGATGATGATATCGATATTGAAATTAACCCGGCGGACTTACGTATCGACGTTTATCGCGCATCCGGCGCGGGTGGGCAGCACGTTAACAAAACAGAATCTGCGGTGCGTATTACCCATATTCCAACCAACATTGTGACTCAGTGTCAGAATGATCGTTCTCAGCATAAAAACAAAGACCAGGCGATGAAACAGCTAAAAGCGAAGCTGTATGAACTGGAAATGCAGAAAAAGAACGCCAATAAACAGGAAATGGAAGAGAATAAATCCGATATTGGTTGGGGTAGTCAGATTCGCTCTTATGTTCTGGATGACTCACGCATCAAAGATTTGCGCACCGGCGTTGAAACACGTAATACACAAGCGGTGCTGGATGGTGATCTCGATAAATTCATTGAAGCAAGCCTTAAAGCTGGCTTATGAGGAACTAAAATGTCACAACAACAACAGGGTGCTGAGCAGGCTCCCGATTTAAATAATGAACTGCAAACCCGCCGCGAAAAACTGGCTACTTTACGGGAAAATGGTATTGCGTTCCCGAATGATTTCCGTCGTGAAAATATTTCAGAAGATTTGCACGCCAAATACGACGACAAAACTCAGGAAGAGCTGGAAGCACTGAATATTGAAGTGACGGTTGGCGGTCGTATGATGACGCGTCGCATCATGGGTAAGGCTTCTTTCGTCACGCTACAAGATATGGGCGGTCGTATTCAGTTATATGTTGCCCGTGACGATCTGCCGGAAGGTATTTATAACGAACAGTTTAAAAAATGGGATCTGGGAGACATTCTGGGCGCGCGTGGCAAACTGTTTAAAACTAAAACCGGCGAACTTTCTGTTCACTGCACCGAACTGCGTCTGCTGACAAAAGCGCTGCGTCCATTGCCGGATAAATTCCACGGTTTGGCTGATCAAGAAACTCGTTACCGCCAGCGTTATCTGGATCTGATCGCCAACGAAGAATCGCGCAAAACTTTCCAAATTCGCTCTCAGGTCTTATCGGCCTTGCGTAGCTTTATGGTCAGTAAAGGCTTTATGGAAGTGGAAACGCCAATGATGCAGGTTATTCCTGGCGGCGCCTCGGCACGTCCATTTATTACTCACCACAATGCGCTGGATATTGATATGTATCTGCGTATTGCGCCGGAACTTTACCTGAAACGTCTGGTTGTTGGTGGTTTTGAGCGTGTGTTTGAAATTAACCGCAACTTCCGTAATGAAGGCGTATCTCCGCGCCATAACCCTGAGTTCACCATGATGGAACTCTACATGGCGTATGCGGATTACAAAGATCTGATCGTCCTGATAGAAGAGCTGTTCCGCACGCTGACGCAGAATATTTTGGGGAATACTCTGGTTAAATATGGCGAGCAGGAATTCGATTTCGGTAAACCATTTGCCCAAATGACCATGAAAGAGGCCATCTGCAAATATCGTCCTGAAACCAAAATGGCTGATTTGGATGATATGGACAAAGCGGTGGCTATCGCTGAATCTCTTGGCATTGAAGTGGAAAAAGGTTGGGGTCTTGGTCGTGTTCAGTGTGAAATCTTTGAAGAAACGGCTGAAAGCCATCTGATTCAACCAACATTTATCACTGAATATCCGGCAGAAGTTTCTCCGCTAGCGCGTCGTAATGATGCAAATCCGTTTATCACTGACCGTTTTGAATTCTTTATTGGTGGACGTGAGATTGGCAACGGCTTCTCAGAATTAAATGATGCCGAAGATCAAGCGGAACGTTTTGCTGAGCAGGTTCGCCAGAAAGACGAAGGCGATGACGAAGCCATGTTCTACGATGAAGATTATGTAACGGCTTTGGAACACGGTATGCCGCCTACAGCCGGCTTGGGTATTGGTATTGACCGTATGATTATGTTGCTGACAAATAGCCATACCATCCGTGACGTCATTCTATTCCCGGCAATGCGCCCGCAAAAATAACAGCTTGAATTAAATTTTAAATTCCAACTCCTCTGTAGCATAACTGCTAGGGGAGTTTTTATTTTCAACTGCCTTAAATATAGACAACTGAAACAGATAATGGCTTGCTGATGCCAACGAAGTCGCTATAATAATTTATGTTATCCCCAAGCGAGCGTAGTTCAATGGCAGAACGAGAGCTTCCCAAGCTCTATACGAGGGTTCGATTCCCTTCGCTCGCTCCAGTTCTGTATTATTTCTAGAAAATGCTGTCGTATTGAAAATATACCTTTTGATATGATGTAAATTAAATCAAAAGAATTTACGAATGATAATCAATATAAGTTAATAATTAACTCATCGTTTAATATGAAAAGAATCCCGTTATTAAATCAACCTCGAATCGGCTAGGCGTGATGTATTTTGAGTGCGAATACATCACCATAGAAAGCATTCTATGGTAAATAAATAATTAATAGAGACTATTTACCATGAAAGAAAAACATTGGTCAAAAATCCAATTTTTACATGAAGCTATAACTAATCAAAGTATTGTCATCAAAGGAACCCATAGCTATTATAGCGATTGCTGGAGTGGCGGTTTTGAAGAATCTGTCGTTCGCTATTTGTATGGTGATAAGATCAGTCTTCAATGGGAGTCTAAGTGGCCAATTGATAAATTGTATATTGGCGATTATGTTTGTATAGGTGCTGAAACTATCATTCTTATGGGTGGAAACAATACACACAGAGCGGATTGGTTCTGTTTATATCCATTCATGGAATATATTGAAGACGCCTATGTAGGCAAAGGTGACACGCATATTCATGATGGCGTGTGGCTTGGTATGCGTTCAATGATTATGCCCGGCGTTACTATTGGAGAAGGCGCTATCGTTGCTGCTAATAGCGTTGTCACTAAAGATGTTGAACCATATAGTATTGTTGCTGGCACACCTGCGAAATTAGTTAAATATCGCTTTGAGCCGCACATTATCAATGAGCTACTGGCGTTAAAGATATATGATTGGTCAGAAGAGAAATTTAATGCTTTAAAACCCTATCTCTGTTCTTCGGATATTAAGGCATTAAGATCTGCTGTAAGATTATATTTAAAAGAATAGTTAATTAGGTTGGATTCGGCTAATAATAAATATCATTTTTCACAATGTTTTATTACTGAATTATTTAACCGAAGTCTATTATTTGTTAGCTTAAATACCGTTTCGACATTTAAGTCGCAAACGGTGTTTATTTAATATTCCTTCAATATAAAAGAAAATATGCTATTATCCTCTTATGAAAAGAAAAAATACACCGACGCCACATGATGCTATTTTTAAAAAGTTTTTAAGTCATACTGATACCGCCAGAGATTTTCTAGAGATACACTTACCTGCGACATTACGGGCAGTTTGTGATCTTGATACACTGCGACTGGAATCGGGGTCATTTATTGAGGACAATCTGCGGGTACATTATTCCGACATCCTGTATTCATTAAAAACTACGCAGGGTGAGAGTTATGTGTATTGCGTGATTGAACACCAGAGTTCCCCGGATAAGATGATGGCATTCCGGCTGATGCGTTACAGTATTTCAGCGATGCAATGGCATTTGGAGCAGGGACATAAAAAATTGCCGCTGGTTATTCCGGTGTTGTTCTATCACGGGAAAACGCGGCCATATCCGTGGAGTACCAACTGGTTTGATTGCTTCGATGCTTCGGCTCTGGCGGAAGAGATCTATTCCAGCGCGTTTCCGTTGGTAGATGTGACGGTAATCCCGGATGATGAAATCCTGACGCACAAACGGGTTGCGCTACTGGAAATGGTGCAAAAGCATATCCGGCAGCGTGATATGATGGAGTTACTGCAAAAACTGGCCATACTGCTGGCGTATGATTACTATACGGAAGAGCAGCTAGAAAGCATGCTAAACTACATATTACTGGTGGGAGATACCGCCGATCCAGAAGGTTTTATCCGGCAACTGGCAGAACAGTTCCCGAAGTATGAGGAGGTACTGATGACAATAGCGCAAAGACTGGAACATAAAGCACGTCAAGAAGCACTTCAAGAAGGATTACAGAAAGGTGAAAAACGGGCGAGTCTGAAAATCGCGCGTGCATTGATGGATAATGGTATCGATCATGAAACGATAATGAAAAGTACAGGGTTGAGCCAGAACGAACTTGAACAAATACATCACTGATTCGTGCTGAGAGCCGTAATCGGTATTTAAAGATTCGTGTTAGAAGAGGGGCTTGTCCAGCGAGTAACGGACCGTCCCCTAGAAATATGAGGAGGTAATTGATGACAATAGCGCAAAAACTGGAGCAGAAAGCGTTCCAAGAAGGATTTCTGGAAGCATATCAAGAGGCATACCAAGAAGGATTACAGATAGGTGGAAAACTGGCGCTTGTGAAAATCGTGTATGCAATGATAGACAATGGTATAGACCATGAAACGATAATTAAAATCATTGTGATGAGTCGGAGTAAGATTGAACAAATAGCCGATTAACTTATGCTGACACCTTATTGGCATGAAAATTCGTGTAATATAATAGGTGCACAGAACTTTACATAGAAGCTGTATATTATTTGGATAGGTTTAAAATCATACTTTTTCTGTCTGGGATTGAGTTTTTTAATTGAAATAATATTTGAATAATTAAAGAATATTCCTTAAATATAATATTCGAAACATAGTAATCCGATAAATTTTCTCTTGGAAGCGGCAACCGGATTGGTTGCCTATACCTTTTAATCTAAAAAAACAAATCTGGATTTATGCACTTATGAATTAGTCGTTCTCAGAATAGAAAATATTTCCGTTATTGGTAAATAATCGACCGCTGAAACAGGTTGAATTAAGCCATCATACGAAAATAGATTCAGTAGATATCTGATATTCTCTTGGCGCTTTTAATTAAGATTTCTTTGTAATCAGGCGTCTGTTTTTCCACATTGTAAAATATAGCTTGAAGCGTGGCATGAGTTATTTCTTTGCCGGCGAATTCTGGCATGCCGCTATTGAACGGTGGTTCTGGGCTATATTGCATTGCCAATTGGACTGCTTGTGCATATTCTTCACCTTTGATTTCGGCAAGCAATGTTAAACCGAAATCAATACCTGCGGTGACTCCACCTCCAGTAACCCGGTTTCTATCAATAACGACTCTTTTATTAACCGGTATTGCACCGAATTCGTTGAGATCGTCTATCATCGACCAATGAGTCGCCGCCTGATACCCTTTTAGCAAGCCTGCGGCCCCTAACAGGATAGATCCTGTACACACGCTTGTGACCCAGGATGCTTTACTTCCCACTTTATGCATCCAATCAAGCATGTCTAATTCGGTAAGCAAAGCATAAGGATTTCCTGTACCGGGAACACACAAAATATCCACTTTATCTAATTGTTCAAATGTAGTGCTCGGCGAGAATGATATATATTCCAGCTCAGTACGCACCGGAAGTAAATCGCGCCAAACATATTCGATATTTAACCATCCTCCTACTTCAAGAACTGTTGCGGGACCAATCATATCAAGCGGCGTCATGCCTGGAAAAATGACAAAGGCGAGAGTGGGTTTTTCTCCAGCCGATGCTTTCGTTAACGAAGATAATGCCGCAGGATGTTCCTTAGATGTGTTTTTCATGGCGAAGTTTTCCTTATCGAGATTGAAACGAGAACTGAAATTCATATGCCGCTATTTTTAGCGATCGCTGAATATCTGTATTCCCGGTAGTAAATTGATGGAACAACTGTAACCGTAAACTAATTGGCGTATATGCCAATATTGCGACGATTTACGCCAACTGCCATAATTGCCTTATGGACATTAAAACGCTCTATTTTCTAATCTTCCCCAACGTAAATCTGCTGGACCTTTCAGGACCATTGCAGGTCTTTACCACAGCCAATGAACTAGCAGAGAAAGCCGGTCACAGGCGGCCTTATGCCATAAAAGTCGTGGCTTGTGAACCCGGGCAGGTGATGACGCAGGCAGGAATAACTGTGCAGGCAGAACCCCTACCTGAGCTGGATTCTCCCGCTGATACTCTGATCGTTGCAGGAGGTATTGGCGTTGAATCAGCGTCGAACCATTTGCCATTACGTGATTGGTTAAAGGATCATGCATCGCTGGCCCGGCGTATTGTGTCTATATGCAGCGGGGCATTCATTCTGGCTGCTTGCGGGTTGCTTGATGGTCGCAGAGTCGTCACACACTGGAGTAGTTGTGCCGAGCTGGCCCGGCGTTACAGTAAATTGCGGGTAGAATGTGATCCCATTTTTATTCAGGATGGCCCGGTGTGGACTTCTGCTGGCGTCACCGCAGGCATTGATTTGGCTCTGGCATTGCTGGAGGAGGATTTCGGTCATAAATTGGCGCTGGATGTTGCGCGGGATCTCGTTATGTTTCTCAAACGTTCTGGTGGACAGGAGCAGTTTAGTACGCCACTGGCGTTACAAAGCAGCACGAGTAAATTTTCAGATTTGCACGCTTGGATGACCAACAATTTGGCGGGCGACCTTTCAGTGGCAGCTTTGGCCGCTCGTGCCAATATGAGTGAGCGCAGCTTTGTGCGCCACTATGGCCAACATGTAGGAATTACGCCAGCCAAGGCGGTGGAGCGATTCCGCTTGGAAGCGGCGCGTCAACTTTTAGTTGAATCTACGCTATCGCTCAAGTGCATAGCCTCCCGTTGTGGTTTCGGCTGTGAAGATACTTTACGTCGTAGTTTCTTCCGGGCATACGGTAGTACTCCACAGGATTATCGTAAGCATTTCAAGACGACGTTTTAAATCACGTTTTCGTTAACGTTCGTTCCTTCATTCCCGGCCAATTCTTGTTTCAGTCGTCGCCACAATGTAGTGCGGCTAATTCCCAGGTACTCCGCAGCGGCTTGGCGATCGCCAGAAAACCGTTTCAAGGTTTCATGGGCTGAAAGTGGTGCAACAAGTGAGGATTGTTCAGTCAACGAAGGTTTTATACTTTTTTCTGCCAGCTTGAATGTAGATTTACGCTCCGGTGAAAGGGCTAATATCAATTCCGGTGTTAAGGTATGCTCAGGATGAGCACTGAGATATAACGTTACCCGTTCCATGAGATTACGTAATTCCCGGACATTGCCGGGCCAATGATAGGTTTGCAATGCTTCCTGACAGGCAGCAAGTTCTTGCACTCTTGATGGTGATACCGGCAAGTTCAATGCAGCAAATGCTCGTCGCAGATATTCCAGCGCCAATATACCAACATCGTTGCCCCTTTCTCTGAGGGCCGGAATGTTGATCCGTAATACACTCAAACGATAGAACAAGTCTGTTCGGAAACGCCCCTCTTGCACCCAAGTATCCAGATCGCAATGTGTGGCGCAGATGATCCGAACATCAACGGCAATAGGGCGGTGTCCTCCTACTCTGACAACGGATTTTTCTTCTAGTACCCGCAATAGCCGCGTTTGCAGAGGCAGTGGCATTTCACCAATTTCATCCAAAAATAACGTGCCTCGATGGGCAACTTCAAAAAGACCTGCACGCCCTCCACGTCGTGAACCGGTGAAGGCCCCTTCCTCATAACCAAACAATTCAGCTTCCAATAGGGATTCAGCAATGGCGCCGCAGTTAACGGCGACAAACGGGCGTTGATGTTTACCTGCGATCTGACCATACCGCAGAGCATATTCGTGGTGAATGGCTTGTGCTACCAGCTCCTTCCCTGTACCACTTTCCCCTTGTATTAGCACTGTGGCAGGCGAGCGGGCGTATAACATGATAGTGTTGCGTACGTGCTCCATGACTGCTGAATCTCCCCGGATATCATTGAGAGTATGGCGGGTACGCAAACTATTCTCGGTTGGATAGGCAGAAATTGAGGCTTGGTTGAGCTTGGTCATTCTGGCGATATCCAGAGCATCACGGAATGCCTGGCGAATAGAATTAGCGGAGTAGACAAAAACACCCACCAATTCAGCTTCATAGGCAAGATCGGTAATCAACCCGGCACCGACAATCACTTTAATGCCGATGGCTTTTAGTGCATTGACTTGGGCCCGTGCGTCTTCTTCCGTTACGTAACTGCGTTGTTCAATACGCAGGTTAAACCGTTGCTGAAATTCTTCTAGCGCAGGTAACGTGTTCTGATAGGTGATAACACCAATACGAGAGCTGATTTGTCGTGCGCGGGCTAATGCCTGCATAAAATCAAATCCGCTGGCTTTGGCGATAATAACGGGCACTGACAAACGGCTTTTAAGATAGGCGCCATTAGAACCGGCACAGAGCACAGCATCACAACATTCAGTTGTTAACCGTTGACGAATATGCTGAACCGCATTTTCAAAACCGAGTTGGATAGGCGTGATATTGGCCTGATGATCGAACTCTGGTGTGATATCACGGAAGAGATCAAAAAGACGGGAAACAGATACTGTCCAAATGACCGGTTTATCACGTTCTGTTGACGGTATTTCTGCCATGCTATTCCTCTATCTGTACGCTGTTTTCGTTTTTTCCACCACAATAGTTCAATGTTTCGCAATTGTTTCATTCGTGTTTCGTGAAACGTAATTGATTCATTATGAAACAGGTGTGTTTTTCTATCAATGGTACTTTCCTACAAACTAATAAATATTTTTATCGCCATTTTTCAATTAAAAAACAAAATATTAACTTTATTTTGTGTTTGTTTTTTAAAATCGCCAGTAATTTTTATTTTATTGGTACATATATTGCTAGGTAACAAATGTGTTTCATTATAATAACAACGAGGTCCTAACATGGCGCTTTCCTCTGCTGGTTTGGCATTGCGTCAGGCTATAGAAGCCGAATCTCCACTACAGATCGTTGGCGCCATTAATGCGAATCATGCGTTGCTGGCTAAACGGGCGGGCTATAAAGCCATCTATCTTTCTGGTGGTGGTGTATCGGCGGGTTCATTGGGGATGCCTGACCTGGGAATTTCAACGCTAGATGATGTGTTAATAGATATTCGTCGTATTACGGATGTATGTGATTTGCCATTGCTGGTGGATGCTGATATCGGTTTTGGCTCTTCTGCCTTTAATGTGGCACGTACAGTGCGCTCAATGATCAAAGCAGGGGCGGCGGGGTTGCACATTGAAGATCAGGTCGGTGCGAAGCGCTGCGGTCACCGCCCGAATAAAGAGATTGTATCCAAAGAGGAAATGGTTGATCGCATCAAGGCAGCAGTCGATGCCCGTACTGATAAAGATTTCGTCATTATGGCTCGCACTGATGCCTTGGCTGTTGAAGGATTAGCTGCGGCTCTTGACAGGGCAAAAGCCTATATCGAAGCCGGGGCAGATATGCTGTTTCCTGAAGCGATCACTGAATTACACATGTATCAAGCATTTGCGTCAACAACCGGGGTTCCAATACTAGCCAACATCACCGAATTTGGTGCGACTCCACTTTTCACGACTGAGGAGTTGAAAAGTGTGGATGTTTCCATCGTGCTATACCCGCTTTCTGCTTTCCGAGCAATGAATAAAGCAGCTGAGCAGGTTTATGCCACACTCCGTCGCGAAGGGACGCAGAAGAGTGTGATCAGCATGATGCAGACTCGCAACGAGTTATATGAAAGCATCAATTACTACGATTTTGAACAAAAACTGGATGTGCTTTTCTCCCAGAAAAAGTCTCAATGATGGACAGTTCCACCTAATTTCATCGTTTTATATGGCATAAAAACAGTAGAGGTGATACCCATGAGCGAACAGAACACGATGACTGAGTTAACCACTTTCAAGCCTAAAAAATCGGTAGCCCTTTCTGGCGTCAGTGCGGGTAACACAGCGCTTTGTACCGTTGGAAAGACCGGTAATGATCTGCATTACCGTGGTTACGATATTCTTGATCTTGCGACCCAGTGTGAATTTGAAGAAGTTGCATACCTACTGATTCACGAAAAATTGCCTTCCTGCGCTGAACTGGCTGCCTATAAAACGAAATTACAAGCATTACGGGGTCTGCCGAGTAGCGTAAAGGCAGCACTGGAAACATTGCCCGCAGCTGCCCATCCGATGGATGTTATGCGTACAGGCGCCTCTGTTCTTGGTTGTACATTGCCTGAGAAAGACGATCACAACCTTGCGGGAGCGCGTGATATTGCTGATAGATTACTGGCCTCTCTCAGCTCCATGTTGCTCTATTGGTATCACTATAGCCATAACGGACGCCGCATTGAGGTGGAAACGGATGATGAGTCGATAGGCGGGCATTTTCTGCACCTCCTGCATGGTAAAAAACCCAGTGAATCGTGGGAAAAAGCCATGCATACCTCCCTAATTCTTTATGCGGAACACGAATTTAATGCTTCGACATTTACCAGCCGGGTTATCGCAGGAACTGGTACGGATATCTACTCTGCCATTATCGGAGCGATTGGTGCACTAAGAGGACCAAAACATGGTGGAGCAAATGAAGTCTCTTTTGAAATTCAACAGCGTTATGAAAATCCTGATGAAGCAGAGAGGGATATCCTGGCGCGATTAGAAAGAAAAGAGGTCATTATCGGCTTTGGTCATCCGGTTTATACCATTTCAGATCCCCGTCACAAAGTGATTAAAAATGTGGCTCTACAACTTTCCAAACAGGCAGGAACAACCAAAATGTTTGATATCGCGGATCGAATAGAAGCGGTGATGTGGGCCAATAAGAAAATGTTCCCGAACCTTGATTGGTTCTCTGCGGTTTCTTATCACATGATGGGTGTGCCAACTGCGATGTTTACACCATTGTTTGTGATTGCTCGTACAGCGGGGTGGGCTGCTCACATCATTGAACAGAGGATTGATAACAAAATTATTCGTCCTGCGGCTAACTATACTGGGCCGGAAAATCAAGTATTTATGCCAATTAGTAAACGTGGGTAACGCTATTTTTGATGCACAGATCCCTGTATACGTGTTTTTTAACAAGGAATTATTATGTCTACCTCTGTTGTAAGCAATCGCCCTGAATATGATCAAGTGATTGTGGATATTGTGGATTATGTTATGGAATACGCCATCACATCATCCGTCGCCTATGAAACGGCTTATTACTGCTTTCTAGATACGTTAGGTTGTGGGTTAGAGGCACTGGAATATCCGGCTTGTAAGAAATTGCTAGGGCCGATTGTGCCGGGGACAGTGGTACCTAATGGTGTGCGTGTGCCGGGAACACAGTTTCAACTCGATCCGGTACAGGCGGCATTTAACATTGGTGCGATGATCCGATGGCTAGACTTCAATGACACATGGCTTGCCGCTGAATGGGGGCATCCATCCGATAACCTCGGTGGCATCTTGGCAATAGCTGACTGGCTATCAAGAAATGCCGTTGCTGGTGGGAAAAAGCCGCTCATGATCAAAGATGTTTTACAAGGTATGATTAAAGCGCATGAAATTCAGGGCTGCTTGGCATTAGAGAATGCATTCAATAAAGTCGGTTTAGATCACGTTGTGTTGGTAAAGGTGGCTTCGACGGCTGTTGTTGCTGAAATGTTGGGATTGAATCGGGAAGAGATCCTTAGCGCGGTATCATTGGCTTGGGTTGATGGTCAATCACTGCGAACTTACCGTCATGCTCCTAATACCGGTTCACGTAAATCTTGGGCTGCCGGCGATGCAACCTCCCGCGCGGTTCGTTTGGCTTTGATGGCGCAAAAGGGTGAAATGGGGTATCCCTCGGTATTAACCGCAAAAACGTGGGGATTCTATGATGTCTTGTTCAATGGTCAGCCTTTCAAATTCCAGCGTACTTATGGCTCTTATGTGATGGAAAATGTGCTGTTCAAAATCGCTTTCCCGGCGGAATTTCATGCACAAACCGCAGTGGAAGCCGCAATGAGCCTGCATCAGCAGTTGAAAGACGCGGGTAAAACTATCAATGACATTAAAAAAATTACTATTCGTACCCATGAGGCTTGTATTCGGATTATTGATAAACAAGGCCCGTTAAACAATCCTGCGGACCGAGATCACTGTATTCAGTACATGGTGGCGATTCCTTTGATTTTTGGCCGTCTTACTGCGGCGGATTACGAAGATAGCGTTGCGGCAGATCCCCGCATTGATGCACTGCGGGAAAAAATAGTGTGTGTTGAAGATCTTGATTTTACCCGTGATTATCACGATCCAGAAAAACGCTCTATTGCTAACGCATTAACTGTTACGTTTACAGATGGCAGCCGGCTTGATGAAGTTAAAGTCGAATTCCCCATCGGCCATGCTCGCCGCCGTAAGGAAGGCATTCCATTATTGCTGAAAAAATTCAGCACTAACCTGGCACGCCAGTTCCCTGAAACACAGCAAAGCAGAATCCTGTCTGTTTCTCTTGACCGTTCATCACTGGAAAACATGCCTGTAAACGAATACCTCGATTTGTACGTTATTTAAATTTGTCATGCTATCGGCGGCCGCTCTCCCAAGTGCCGCTCTATCATCTACGGCAGCACATAGGAGAGATTATGTCATTCAACGCTTTTTACCAGCAATCCATTGATGATCCCAATTCTTTCTGGGCAGAACAAGCTCGACGCATTTTCTGGCAACACCCTTTTGAACAAGTGCTGGATCATAGCAATCCTCCCTTTGCCCGCTGGTTTTGCGGAGGAAAAACCAACCTATGTTACAACGCGGTAGATCGCTGGCTGGAAAGCCAGCCCGATGCCAAAGCGCTTATCACGATTTCAACAGAAACCAATAGTGAGAAAGTATTTACTTTCAGGGAATTACATCAGGAAGTGAATAGAACGGCGGCTATGATGCTCTCTCTGGGCGTTAAAAAAGGCGACAGGGTTTTAGTTTATATGCCAATGGTTGCTGAAGCTTTGTTTGTTTTGCTCGCTTGTGCCCGTATCGGTGCCGTTCACTCTGTTGTCTTTGGTGGTTTTGCTTCTCAGAGCCTTGCTACTCGGCTGGATAATGCTGAACCTGTGTTGGTGGTGTCTGCTGATGGCGGATCGCGTGGTGGAAAAGTGATTCCTTATAAGCCGTTACTGGATAAAGCCATTGAACTGGCGAACCACAAACCCCGTCATGTGTTGATGGTTAACCGCGGACTGTCGGAAATGGTTTGGGTGCCGGGGAGAGATATCGATTTCGCTACATTGCGGCAAGAGCACTTTGATGCTGACGTGCCCGTGACTTGGCTTGAATCAAATGAAACCTCCTGTGTGCTCTATACATCCGGCACGACGGGTACCCCAAAGGGCGTACAGCGTGATGTTGGCGGTTATGCTGTCGCACTGGCAACGTCTATGGATATTATCTTTGGTGGTAAAGCGGGGGAGGTGTTTTTTAGCACCTCAGATATCGGCTGGATCGTCGGGCACTCTTATATTGTCTATGCGCCTTTAATCGCAGGAATGGCGACGATTATGTATGAGGGGCTGCCGATACGGCCAGATGCGGGCATTTGGTGGAAAATAGTAGAAAAATATCAGGTAACACGGATGTTTTCAGCACCTACGGCGATTCGTGTGCTGAAAAAATATTCGGTTGAATATATTGGTAAATACGATATTTCATCACTTAAGACATTGTATTTGGCGGGAGAACCGCTAGATGAGCATACCGCGCGCTGGATTGCTGAGGCTATTAATGTCCCGGTCATAGATAATTACTGGCAGACCGAGACCGGTTGGCCGATTATGGCTATCGCCCGCACTTTGGATGACAGGCCGAGTCGATTTGGCAGTACAGGTTTCCCGATGTATGGCTTTCATGTCAAGCTCATCAATGAACTGACCGGAGAAGAGTGTGGTGATAACGAAAAAGGAATGCTCGTTATTGAAGGGCCTTTACCTCCGGGTTGTATTCAAACTATTTATGGTGATGATTCACGTTTTCTCAATACCTATTGGCGACACTTTGATCACACTGTTTACTCCACATTCGATTGGGGTATCCGTGATAGTGATGGTTATTATTTTATTTTGGGGCGTTCGGATGATGTGATTAATGTGGCCGGGCACCGTCTGGGAACAAGGGAGATAGAAGAGTGTATTGCCGGCCATGAAGATGTTGCCGAAGTCGCTGTTATTGGCATCAAAGATGTGATCAAGGGACAAGCCGCAGTTGCCTTTGTTGTCCTTAAGGATGGGAAGGAAATCCAAAGCGCCGAGCATTTTGCTGCTTTGGAAAAGGTTTTGATGGGCTTGGTGAATGAACAGATTGGTAGTGTGGGTCGCCCAGCACGAGTCTATTTTGTCTCTCAGCTTCCTAAAACACGTTCAGGAAAAATGTTGCGTCGAACCATGCAGGCAATATGTGAAGGGCGTGAACCCGGTGATCTTTCCCTGATTGAAAATCCTGCTTCATTAGACGTCATTCGAGAAGCTGTTTTTTGCTAAATGATAAATATTTATTGTGTTTTTTGGGGTTGGTAAGCAAATCGTAATTATTATTGTCGCAAATGCATAATAAGACTCTGTTGAGGTCATCGTATATAGATGTCTATATTCAGTGGATGTATTTCCGCGTCAGTGGGTATAGAACGTACTAATCGGGAGTTACGAAGTGAGCTTCCTGATTGGTTTTTTCTGTTGAGCATAATTATAACGTCTGTTAATTAACTCCAAGGACAAAGTAAGAGCAATGTTTGTATTAATGCTCTGTTTATTTCAGGAGAATATACCTGTTATCTTTCAAATTGCCTCTTTGTTGGCTGCACTCACTCCTGAGTTCGAAAGCAAGTAAGGTTTCTTTATAATATATTAAATTTTTCTATTATTTTTCTATTTATTTGATTGGTGTTTGGCTTGTATTTGTGTTAATGTTCAGCTTGTGTTAACGTTCCTTTTATTATCTAAACATAAACAATTGTTCCAAGCAGTGTTTTGCTTCTGCCTTCACATGTGTTGGCTGGTTATTATTTTCCAGCGGTATATTGAAGCACAGAATTAAATATTACGACATTGACTGCCTGTAATTTAATCAAATGTATAATTGTAGTAGATTTAGTTATGGAACTATTGGAAAAATAGATATTAGGAATATACAGAGTTCTGTGATTGGAAAAGCATTATATTAATGCAAATCTATTTCTACCTGTTATGAAGTGAAAATTACCGGTAACAATCACTAATTATAGGTAATAATTACCAGTAACAATTGTAGGTAATTATTACGGATAACAATTATAGGTAGTAGAAATATATTCTCTTAGAAAAATAAATGAGTAAATAAAATAGTGATGTTATGAAGTGTGATTTAAACCTGTATGTATCGGGAGAGGCTTTAGGGCTATTATGGTATATACCCTATAGATTTCAAGATGCATCGCGACGGCAAGGGAGTGAATCACTGGGAGCATAGAGAACTATGTGACCGGGGTGAGCGAGTGCAGCCAACAAAGAGGCAACTTGAAAGATGACGGGTATAGTGAAAGGATAGGAGAATACCCGATTACCTTGATGGTTTGATAGGTTATAAACTAAATATTATAATGAAAAAGTTACAACAGAAATAACTTTTTTAGTTATTATATTATGATTGACTCAATATAAATAGGTTGCTCCAACTTAAATCAATATAGCTTTTATCTGGATTACTGTGGAGTTATTATGGAAATAGAAGAAATATTTAATAATTATGAGTCTAAAGCTCGTTCATATTGCCGTAGATTTCCCGTAATATTTAGAAAGGGTATAGGTTCTACCTTAATCGATATAGATGGTAAAAGTTACATTGACTTTTTATGTGGTGCTGGCGCGTTGAACTATGGACATAATAATACAATCATAAAACAACAAATTTTTAAGTATATTCAAGATGATGGTATTATTATGGGGCTTGATTTGTACTCGGAAGCAAAAATGGAGTTTATATCGACATTTGTTGACAAAATTTTGAAACCGAGACAGCTTGAATATCGTTTACAATTTACCAGCCCTACGGGCACGAGCGTTATTGAATCTGCGGTAAAATTAGCAAGAAAGTATACAAAAAGAGAAAATATTGTTTGTTTTACCAACGCCTTTCACGGTATGACAGGGGTATCGCTCAGTTTAACAGGTAGTCAACATCATCGCCAACCCGGACTATATTCTCAAATTACGCGCTTACCATTTGATGGTTATATCGATGGAGGATTTGATTATATAGGATATTTTAGAAAGTTACTTACCGATTCCAGTTCAGGGGTTGATCTTCCCGCTGCGGTAATTCTCGAGACTGTACAAGGAGAAGGCGGATTAAATGTTGCTTCTGTTGAATGGTTGAGGGAGTTGAGAAAACTCACCGAGGAGTTCAATATCTTATTAATTGTTGATGACATTCAATCTGGTTGTGGTCGTACCGGGACATTCTTTAGTTTTGAACGCGCAAATATTAAACCTGACCTGGTTTGTCTTTCCAAATCTATTGGCGGTATTGGGCTGCCTATGTCTTTACTGCTTATTTCTCCCGATATTGATGTGTGGAAACCGGCAGAGGACAACGGCACATTTCGAGGTAATAACTTAGCATTTGTTGCTTCAAAAGCGATGTTAAATGAATATTGGGGTGATAGCGCTTTTCAGAAGATAATTCAGCATAAGGCTGAATTAATTCGAATGTACTTGAACTCTTTAGCTAAAGAATATTATGAATTTGTACTGCGAGTTAAAGGGATTGGATTAATGCAAGGTATAGAAATGGTTGATTCCTCATTAACACAGTATTTGGTGAAGCATTGCTTTGAAAATGGTTTGATTGTGGAGTTATGTGGCCCCAATGATGAAGTGTTGAAATTGATGCCGGCCTTGACCATTGACGAAGACACACTTGTAAAAGGATTGAATATTATAGAACAGGCTCTCGCCAGTTTAAAATCGAGGAATAGTAATAACTGCGAAAGTGAAGACCAAAGGTTATCGATTAGCAGCAATTGGGAATAAAGTTTTAGCTGGGAGTGTAGAATTATGAGCCGTGTAGTAGAACTTACTCAGTTTAATCAGCTTGAATTTCATCACACACTTGCTCGGGGATACGCGATTGTTTACCGAGGATTACTGCAAGACTGGCCTGCGATAAAACAATGGAATTCTGAATATTTTCAAGATAAGTTTCCTCAAATTGACGTTGTGATCAAATTTTTTGATGCAAATGGTGTGCGTTTTGAACAAGCCAAAATGTATCGTTATTTAGAAATTCTGCATGCATATAAAAAAGGAGAGATGGGTAACGATATTCCCTATTGTCATGACATTCCTATTTTTTTACAAGCACAGCATTTACTTGATGACATTGGTGATTTTCCGTTAACTATTTTGCCAAAACTTTACCGAAATGAATGGTGGAAATTTGCCCAATTTTTTATGTCTCCAGTCGGAGCCATAACGCCACTGCATTTTGATACTTTAAGAACGAACAATTTATTTTTTCAGATAAAGGGAAGCAAGAGATTCTCTTTTATTCCTTGGGAAGAAAGAGAAGCCTGTTCTCGTCGAGGGTGGCGCTGGTTTGAGTATAATCCAGAAGTTCAGAATGTTGGTGAGATAGCTAATATAAATAAATCCACGATTGAAGTGCATCAGGGCGATATATTAATCATGCCCGCGGGTATGCTGCATCATGTAAGAACGTTGACTGATAGCATTTCTTTTAATGTCGATTTTCATACTCGAGCTTCAGCCATTGTAAGTTTTAAGAGCATTAAAGAAAAAATGCCGCGTGAAAATCTGTATTACAATTGGCTAAGTTTATGTGGACTTTTGGGATTAATGAAGCGTGAAAGTTTTTTCGAGAAGTACCGCCCGTATCTTAATTATATTTCTTAAAAAGTAAGCAGGTTAATTATGAAAGTATCTTTGGTTGATGTCGATAAAGACAACTATGAGGATGTAATGTCTCTTGAAGTTGAACCTGGACAAGAAGTTTTCGTCGCACCAAACTCAGAGTCAATTGTCGAATCACATTTTAATGAATATTGCAGAGCAAGAGTGATCTGTTACGGCGAGGATGTAGTTGGTTTTGCAATGTATGAGCGTTGCGTTAATGAAGGAAAACCCAACGAATATAATCTGTATCGAATGATGATTGATAAATCTTACCAAAGTCAAGGTATTGGAAGTATGGCTATGCAGTTATTATTGGATGAAATGAAACAGCAATCTGATTGTCACAGGATTACTGTCTGCTATGACGAAACTAGCGAACGCCATAAATCATTTTATCAACGTTTTGGCTTTGTAGAAGTCGGCTATTATGAAGAGTATGAGGAAATGCTAGCTGAAATTATTGTGAGGAGCTAATTTTAATGAGCTTGTAAATAATAAAAACCAAGAATAATATCTTTCAAAGGGATTATAGTATGTTTCTAGATAAAGTTGAACAGCTTGTTATTCCACTAAACCAACAGCAAAAAGAAATTTATCTTGATCATATAAATAGAGAGGATACCGCAGCGTTCAATATAGGTGGTTATGTTGAGATTAAACAATCTATTAATATAAAAAATCTCGAATGTGCCATAAAACACACTATCCAAGAACACGCGGTACTTCGATGTTCAATAGTAGATAAGTACTCAATGCCGCGTCATTTTGATTCGGATTTGCTAAACGGTACAGTTGAATTTGCTCATATTGTTCAAGACCATCACTTTGAACTGTCTCATTTAGATCTTTCGAATGAAGAAGGGGCGGAATCTAAAGCTTTGGCTATTATTGAACGGATATTCTCTGAGCCATTTAGATTAGCGCAGGATGTTCTTTATCGAGTCGGCTTAATTCAGTTGGCTGCGAATCGTTTCTGGCTATACTTTATTTCTCACCACATCATCATTGATGGTGTCGGTTATGCTAACTGGTTTCGAAGTATTTTCGACGCCTATCAGCAATTAGATTTGGGAAATACGCCTAAAGAAAACACGGGGGAACGGTTTCTTGATCTTGCTGCGCAGCCGTTACCGGAGAATTATGGTCAGCAACTCGCAAAGGCTGCTAAGTACTGGAAAGAGTTGCTCCACCAATTGCCGGATGTGCCTTTCCAATGTAGGAAAGAAGGCTTTGACACTGCCGATTCAAGAAAAAATAGCAGGCTTGTATACTTTATCAAACCTGATAGATATCAGTCATTTTTAACCAAGGCGAGTCAATACAATTTAGCAATATCGCCACTTTTTATTACAGCTATTGCTTCCCTAGTAAACCGTATCAACCAAAGTGATGGCGTCCTCATCGGGACGCCTTTACATAATCGTACTACATCAGCTCAACGCAATATGGTTGGCTCGTTTATGTCAATGCTACCGATAATGTGCATGCAAAATGAGCGGATGTCGGTGGCTGAATCAGTCGCAATGACAGCACGTACGATAAAAAGTGGCTATCGTTATCGCTCTTATCCTTCGAGTGCTTTATATAAGGATTTGTCTTTACGTGCTCAAGGTCGTGAACGTCTTTTTGATATTGTTTTTAACTATCAACAGATTGATTTTGATTTCAGCTCTAGTGGCTTGGATACGGAGACTAATTACCTTAGTCATGGGCGAGAAGATATTCCTCTCACCGTTATATTATGTAATTACGGCGATAAGCAAAGCACTCAGCTCCAATTAGACTATCGTCATGATTATTTCTCGTCACATCAGGCTGAACATTTATTGCAAAGCATTATGACTTTGGTTGAACAAATGGTTGCACAGCCTGAAGCGTTATTAACTTCACTTGATCTGGTGAGTAAAGACGTTGAGCAGGAGTTATGGAATCTAAGTCAATCTGCTGTGGCAGGCGAAAAACTTGCTTGCTCGACCATCACATTAGTGCATGAGCAAATTGAGCAATATGCTGAACGACGTCCTGATGCTATTGCTATCGTGGATGGCGAACGACAAATGTCTTACGCCACATTGAACAATAAAGCCAATCAGGTAGCTAACTATTTAATTGAGCAGGGGGTTCGGCCTGATAGCCGTGTTGCGATTTGCTTGCCGCGTTCGAGTGAGATGGTTGTGGCGATGTTGGCGACGCTGAAAGCCGGAGCTGCTTATGTACCGATGGACCCAGATTATCCCGATGGTCGTTTGCAGTTTATGCTGACCGATGCTGAACCTGTTGTTTGCATAACAGTGTCTTCTATTGCACATCGATTCGCAGCATGCAAGATTACAACACTATTGCTTGATGATGCTCAGCTTAATGAACATTTGGCCCTGCGTTCTGTGGCAAATATATCCGCAAGCAATATTGGTTTACAGTTGGAACATCTGGCTTATGTGATTTATACCTCGGGCACAACGGGACAGCCCAAGGGGGTGATGGTTGAGCATAAGCAGTTGAGCCATTTTGTCGCGCATATTACAGAGTCTTATAGACTGACTGAACATGATAAGTTTTTGCAGTTTTCTTCGGTCAGCTTCGATATTTCTGTGGAAGAATGTTTTGGCTCTTTATGTAACGGCGGCACTCTGGTGTTACGAGCTGATGATATTCATTACGATTTTGATGCATTTTGGGCATTTTGCCGACGCCATGAAATTTCGGTGACCAGTTTACCTACCGCTTTTTGGCATCAACTGGTGAATCACAGTCGTCAACCTATTGATTCTTCACTACGTTTAGTGATCTTAGGCGGCGAAATGGTTAAATCCGTTAGTGCTCGCGAATGGTTCGAGCATGGTCCTGCTATCGGACTTATCAACACATACGGCCCGACCGAAACAACCGTGACCGTATCCGCTTATTGCATGGCATCCCTGGCTGATGTCACGGCGATGATTCCCATTGGTAAAGCTAATTATGGCACCCAACTTTATATATTAGATACGAATTTAAAAAGTGTTCCATCAGGGTTTCAGGGGGAATTATATATTGGTGGAACAGGTGTAACACGCGGCTATCTTAATCGTGAACAAGATAGCGCGAAGTACTTTGTGGCTAATCCTTTTGGTCCGGGGCGACTTTACCGCACGGGAGATATTGTACGTCAGTTACCCGACGGTAATTTAGAGTTTATTGGGCGCAATGATAACCAAGTAAAAATAAACGGTTTTCGTATTGAGCCGGAAGAAATTAGCAATCAATTAATGGATTATCCCGGCATTCATGAAGCGGTTGTCTATCCTCGACAGCTTGGCTCTGATGATCGACTGCAATTAATTGCTTATGTTGTTGCTGAAGGAACCATTAATATTAATGCTATTCGTCTAGCGATGAAGAGCAAACTGGCTGATTACATGTTGCCTGTTGCCGTTGTGCAGTTAGAAAAATTACCACTGACACAAAACGGCAAATTAGATTTTAAGCAATTGCCGCTACCACAAAAACAAGATTATAGTCAGCAGGAATTTGTTGCCCCTGAAGGCGAGGCCGAGCGGGTATTAGCACAACTGTGGCAATCGTTATTAGCTTTAAATAAAGTCAGCCGCCATGACAACTTTTTTGCTCTGGGTGGTCACTCTTTATTAATTATGTCAATGCGAGCAGAGTTGGCTCAGCGTGGTTATGAACTGCCTATGCGCGCGATTTACCGAACTAACACGCTGGCAGAACTGGCATTGCATCTATCTTGTGTCCGTAAGGATGAGGAAACGTCAACCCGCCAAGAGGCGGTAGTTAACAAGCTTGCAGAGCACGTTGAACATATCACGCCTGATATGTTGGATATGGTGACTCTGAATGAAAAAGAGATCGCAATTATTTGCCGACAAGTTGAGGGCGGCGCCGGTAACATACAAGATATTTACCCATTATCACCGTTGCAGGAAGGCATTTTCTTTCACCATCGAATGAATGAAGAGCATGATACTTATATCATTCCCATTCTGATAAAGTTTACTAATGAGCAAAAGCTGACAGCATTTCTACATACGCTTGATAAGATAGTGGCGCGTCATGATATTTTCCGCACCTCTATTCATTGGCATGATTTAACTTCTCCGGTTCAGGTTGTTCATCGAACTGCTTCTGTTCCTTTACAATGGCAAGCTGTTGCTCCAGGTTGCTCAGCATTGGAAACTTTGTCAGAATTATCTGCTATTGAACACCACTATATGAAGCTGGATCGTGCGCCTATGATGCAAGCGATTGCGGCTAAAGATACGAAGAGCGATGCGTGTTTTCTACTATTAAAGCAACATCATTTACTCAGTGATCATATTTCTGTCTTATTGCAAATTGCAGAAATGCACGCTTTGCTTGAAGATCCCAATGTATTATTACCTGCCCCGGTTCAGTATCGTGAGTTTGTTGCTTATTCGTTAAGAGCTAATCAATCCAATAGCGGTGTTGATTACTTTAAAGCTAAATTGTCTGATGTTGCTGAAACCACCGCGCCTTTCGGGTTATTAAATGTTTATAACGACGGATTGAAAATAGAGACTGTCAGAGAATTGGTCGGTCCGCGTTTAGCGCAACAGATTATTGGCTTGTCTATTCAACACTGCATCAGTGCTGCGAATATTTTTTATTTGGCTTGGGCGTTGGTGGTTGCCAAATGCAGCGGTAAATCCGATGTTGTTTTTGGCTCCATGATGTCAGGACGACAGCAAGCTATTCGTGGTAGCGATCGTATTCTGGGTATGTTGATCAATTTGTTGCCTATACGCATTAACTTGGCGGATTTGTCGGTCAGCGAAGCATTAAAGCAGATTCATGATGAGCTAATTGAATTAGCCGACTATGAGCATTTTCCGCTTTCCGAGGCGTTGCGTTACAGCGCTTTGCCGGGTGGCACGCCCTTGTTTACCAGTTTGTTGAATTTCAGTCATAAAAGCGAATTAGCTGTTGCCAACCAAAGCCATCATTTTGAAATGATAGGCACTCAAGAGTACACCAACTATCCGTTAGAAATGGGCGTTGAGCAACTCAATGATGATTTCATCATACAAGTTCATGTTGAGTCACAAGTCGGGGCGGATAATGTTCTGACTTATATGAGAACAGCATTGGAAGAGATTATTCATGCGCTTGGTCAAGCTCCGCAAACACCATTGCTGACATTATCCATAACGCCTATTCGCGAACAACAGCGGATTATTAACGAGTTTAACAGCCCTGTCGTTGCTTATGATAAAACAGTGGCGATTCATCAACGCTTTGAACATCAGGTAGTAAAAACACCTGCGGCCATTGCTGCTGTATGTAATACAAATCGCATCACTTATGCTGAACTTAATCAGCGCGCTAATCAGCTTGCTCACTACTTGATCGAACAAGGTGTGGCACGCAATCATATTGTTGCTATCTATGCTGAACGTTCCATTGAGTTTGTCATTGCCATGCTCGGCATTATGAAAGCCAGCGCTGCTTACGTTCCTTTGGACCCCACTAATCCACCTGAGCGTTTATCGTATATGTTGGCTGACTCTGGGGTTAATGTGGTTTTAACGCAAAGCCATTTAAATAGGTTAACCTTCAATGGTCAGAAACGTTTTCGGCTGGATGTGGACTGGCCCTCATTGGATCATTACCCAAATACTAACCCGGAGGTTGAGTGTTATCCTGATGATCTGGCTTATATGATTTATACTTCCGGTTCTACTGGCAAACCTAAAGGCGCGTTGGTACACCATGCCGGGGCTTTGAATCATATTGATGCCGAATTTGATGTTCTCGGTTTTATGGGACGTAATAACCAACTGTTATCACGTAACTTTCTACAAAGTGCAGCGTCTTCTTCCGATGTATCTGTGTGGCAATTTCTGGCGCCTTTGTTAAGTGGGGGAAAAACAGTCATTCTGCCTGATGCGATGGATTTGCCTGAATATGTTCGTGTGTTGCAAGACGAACATATTCATCTGATTCAAACTGCGCCGTCCGTGTTGAAAATATTGTTAGAACACTTGCTTAGTCAGGGTGAGGCAGCAACGCCATTGCCGAATTTGAAATGGTTAATGATTATTGCCGAACCTTGTCCTGTGCCTTTGGTTAATCGCTGGTTGCAATATTACCCTAAGATTCCGGTGATGAATGGTTACGGGCCTAGCGAAGCATCGGACGATATTACCTATTTTATTATTGATAAACCGCTAGCAGAGCAGGTTAAAAATATTCCTATAGGCAAGCCGTTGCCAAACCTGACCATGTATGTTCTGGATCAGCATATGCAAATTTTGCCGACTCATGTTATTGGCGAATTGTGTGTGTCCGGTGTTGGTGTGGGCAAAGGTTATTGGAATAAATCGGAAAAAACGGCAGAAAGTTTTAAAGATAACCCCTTCCACACCATGAACGGGCATGGGGTTCGGCTTTATCGCACCGGCGATTTAGGTTATTGGAACGCCAACGGCAATCTCGAACTCATTGGGCGTATCGATAATCAGGTAAAAGTTCGTGGTTTTCGTGTTGAACTGGGGGAAGTTGAGTCGGCCTTGGTGAAGTTATCCCAAGTGGCGGAAGCAGCGGTACTGGTTCATAAAGACAGAACGGGTGAGAATTGCCTGGTCGCTTATCTGGTATTAACTGCAAATGTTGCTCAGGTTGAGCAGATTATTAATAACATTAAGCAGGGATTAAGCCATCACTTACCGGATTATATGATCCCCGGCTACTATGAGATTCTGGATAAGATGCCATTGAACGCGGCGGATAAAATTAATCGCCATGCATTGCCGAAGCCTTGTTTAGTGAATCATCACGTTGAGTGGATCGAACCTGCCAACAAGATAGAGCAAGCATTAGCCGGTATTTGGCAATCAGTACTCAATGTTAACCAGGTCGGTCGAAACGACAATTTTTTCTACCTCGGCGGCCACTCTTTATTGGTCATTCGGGTCATTTCAAAAATACGTACAGAATTTGGACGGGAAATTGCCGTTAAAGCTATTTTTGATCATCCAACGCTTGCCGAGCTTGCGGCTATGCTTGAACAGCAGACAGTGACGACAGTGGATTCGATTCCCAAACAGCCACGAACCGGTGAATTACTGCCTCTGTCATTTGCGCAAGAACGCTTGTGGATTCTTAGCCAAATTGATCAAAGTAGTGCGGAATACAATATGCCCATTGCATTTGCTGTTGAGGGCGAATTTGATGTTGGCGTAGCTGAACTTGCACTCAATCAAATCATCGAGCGCCATGAAATATTACGTACGGTCTACATTAAGAAAAACGGCAATCCGTTCCAGCAAATTTTATCTGGAAGAAATCTGACGCTTACTTATATTGATTTAACCTGTATGCCGAAGGAGCAACAGAGTCAGCGTGTAGCTGAATTAATGGAAAAAGACGCTAAACAAATTTTTGATCTAAGCTGCGATTTAATGATTCGCGCCACCTTTATTCAGCGCCAAGCCAATAATGGCGTATTGCTATTTAATGCTCATCATATTGCGTCTGACGGCTGGTCTGAAGATATTCTTACCCATGAGTTTGTTGCTCGTTATGATGCTTTACGCAATGGGAACAATGTCGAAATAAAGGAACTTGATATTCAATATGCTGATTTTGCAGTTTGGCAACGTGACAGGTTGCAAAGTGAGTATTTAGCGTCGCAGATCAGCTATTGGAAACAGCAGTTGGATGAGATACCACCAGTACACGATTTGCCGCTGGATAGACCGAGACCGAAGATAAGGCAACATCAAGGTGCGGTGGTGACAGGCTCATTGCCGGAGGAGACGACGCAAGCACTTGTCAATTTAGCCAGACAGCATCAACTGACTCCGTTCATGCTGTTCCATGCTGCGTTGGCATTATTACTCTCTCGTCACAGCAACAACCATGACATTGTAATAGGCACGCCGGTGGCGAACCGTTTGCAGGCAGAGCTGGAAACGTTGATTGGTTTCTTTGTCAACACCTTGATACTACGAGTGGATACCAGGCATGCGATGCTTAGTGATTACCTCTCTCATGTTAAACAGGTGCATCTGGATGCTCAGGCCAATCAAGATGTGCCGTTTGAACAACTGGTTGAACAGTTACAAGTAACAAGAAGTACAGCATATACGCCATTGTTCCAAATCATGTTGACGACCGATACAGATTATGGACTGACTAGTGATGTTGGCGAGGTTACTTTCAGCCTGCCGGGAATGAAGCTGAATTCAATAGCTCCGAACCATATCCAAACCAAGTTTGATCTCAATATTGATCTAAGTATTAGTGAAAATAGACTGCATTTGCACTGGGTCTATGACACCAGCTTGTTCAGTCATGAACATATTGAGCAGCTCAATGATCACCTGTCGCGTTTACTGATAGGGCTGGCCGAAGCGCCGAAGGCCGATGACGATACACGAGTTTCGCTTGCCGACCTGCCGATGCTGTCAAATGTGGAGATCGAGTACCTGTGGCATACTCTCAATGATACCTATGTAGAATATCCAAAGAACAAGTGTATCCACGAGCTGTTTGAACAACAGGCCGAAGAAAACCCCGATCATGTTGCGCTGGAGTGCGGCGATCGCCAATTGACTTACAGGCAGCTCAATGAAAAATCCAACCAGTTGGCGCACTATCTGCGGGAACGCCACGCTATTGAGCCGGATATGCTAGTGGGTTTATGTGTGGAGCGTTCACTAGAGATGGTCATCGGCATTTTGGCGATCCTCAAGGCGGGGGGTGCTTATGTGCCGCTGGACCCAAGATATCCTCAGGAACGTCTGGGTTACATGTTGGAGGATGCACAGCTTGAGGTAGTGCTGATCCAGTCACATCTGGAGCAGGTACTGTCAGGCTTCAACGGTCATCGGGTGATATTAGATAACCTTGGCTGTGCGAGTAGCCAAATCAGCACGGCATACAGCCATTACCCTACCGCTAATCTGGATAAGCATTCATTGGCATTGACTGCCGGTCATCTGGCTTATGTGATTTACACCTCAGGATCAACGGGTAAACCTAAAGGGGTGATGATTGAGCATCGTAATACAATTGCCATGCTCAGTTGGGCTTGCTCGAAATATGCAAAGGAGGACATTGCTTGTGTTCTCATGTCAACCTCTCTGAACTTTGATTTATCAATATTTGAACTATTTTTACCTTTAGTCTCGGGTACACAGGCATGTATTGTTGAGGACATTCTGGTGCTGCATCAAGGCATTGACTGCAAGGTGACCCTGATAAATACAGTACCTTCGGCAATGAACTCTCTGGTTGAACAAAATGCGATACCGGAGGGGGCTAGGGTTATTAATTTGGCCGGCGAGGCGTTATCTGCAAATTTGGTCAATGCAATATATGAGAAAAATCAAGGTGTAACAGTTTATAACTTATATGGACCGTCAGAGGATACGACATATTCTACTTGGGCGAGATTGGATTCTCCCGTGCGCGCCACACCGGCTATTGGCAGGATCATTAGCAATAGTCAGGCTTATATTTTGGATAAAGAGCAACAACTGGTGCCTTACGGCTCTACGGGGGAGCTTTATATCGGCGGCGCGGGCTTAGCCCGTGGTTATCTCAATCGTCCTGAACTCACGAAGGAACGCTTCGTTGCCAACCCATTTCATGATACAGCCAATACCAATAGTAGTGAGCGTTTGTACAGAACCGGCGATTTGGTGCGCTACCTGTCAGACGGTAATCTGGAATTCATTGGTCGTATTGATGATCAGGTGAAAATCCGTGGTTTCAGAATAGAGTTAGGTGAGATTGAGTATCAACTCAATCAGCAAGCTGGGGTGAACTCATCTCTAGTGCGGGTCACGACAACCTTGGCAGGCGACAAACAACTGGTTGCCTATATCAAACAGGTATCGGATAAGCTGATGAATGAGCGTACAGAATGGCAGCAGGCTCAAATTCAGTTTATTCAGGATATCAAATCTGCATTAGCCAAATCCTTGCCGGACTACATGATACCGTCAGTCATGGTGGTGGTTGAAGAATGGCCGCTAACGCCTAATGGCAAGATTGACCGAAAGAGGTTGCCTGAACCTAATCCAGAGCATGATAAAAGCGATAATTTTATTGAACCGGTTGGTGACGCGGAAATCTCTTTGGCGGCAATTTGGCAAAGGGTACTGAATATCAAACAAATATCGCGTAACGATAACTTTTTTGCACTAGGCGGTCACTCATTATTGGCAATCAAATTAGTAACGGAAATCAATGCTGCATTTGTCATTGAGCTTGGCGCTATGCAGGTTTTCCAGACACCTCTCTTGCATGAACTTGCAGAATTAATCTGCAATCAGCAATTACAAGGGCAAATCCAAAGTGAGCTTGAAACGGCAGGTGAAGAGGGGTGGTTATGATGGACATGTTTAAATTAGTTAAAGACGCTTATGAGCAGGGTGTATTGCTATTCAGTAAAGAGGGTAAGTTAGGGTTTAAGCTAAAAGGGGTTCACTTCCCCGATGAACTAAAAGCCAAGATTCAAGCACACAAAGCTGAGCTGATTGATTTTCTTGATAAAAACAGAGTAGATATCCTTGGTAATGAAACAGTGATTGAACCGACTCTTCGAACCCAAGAGTTGCCTCTGAGTTCTTCACAGCAACGGATCTGGTTTATCGAGCAGTTTGGCGGTGGGAGCACCGCCTACAACATGGTGTCAGCTTATACGGTAAGTGGTGAATTTGAATTGGCGGCGGCGAATCTGGCCTTGCAAACCATCATAGATCGGCACGAAGTGCTGCGTACTGTTTACCACAGCGATGAAAATGGAACCCGGCAGGTTATCACACCGGAGTGGTCATTCGAGATAGCCCAATCAGATATCCATGATATAGGCGAAGTCGGGCAAAAGGCGTGGGTTGAGCAGGCCATTCAGGATGAAATGACCTACCGATTTGATTTGGCACAGGATGTGATGGTGCGTTGTCGCTATATCAGCACCTCGATGAAGCAGGGCGTGCTGTTATTTAACATGCATCATATTGCTTCCGATGGTTGGTCGATGGGGATATTGGTTAAAGAGTTTGTGAGCTTGTATCAGGCTTACCGCCAAGGCCGGGCTAACCCGTTACCAGCGCTGGAGATTCAGTATGCCGATTATGCAGTCTGGCAGCGCAGCCCAGACAGAGAAGCTCAGTTAGCGGCAGGGTTAGCATATTGGCAGCAACAGTTGTCGGATTTACCCCCGGTACACGGGTTGCCTCTGGATTACGGGCGACCAGTCAACCAGACCAGTCATGGCCGCAGTTATGAATTTAGACTGGACAACGAGGTTAACAAAGGGTTGCAGCAACTGGCACAGGCACGGGGCTGTACTCTTTTTATGGTGTTGCATGCGGCGTTTACGGTATTGCTCGGTCATCACAGCGGGCAACGGGATATTGTGGTGGGAACCCCGGTAGCTAACCGTTTGCAGACATCATTAACGCCGTTGATAGGCTGTTTTATGAATACGCTAGTGTTGCGCAGCGAGTGTGAGCTGGAACGATCATTCATCGATTACTTAGGCTCGGTCCGGGAGATAAACCTGGCTGCCCAGCGGCATCAAAATGTCCCATTTGAGTTGTTGGTGGAGCGGTTGCAGCCGGAACGCAGCACCAGTTATTCACCGTTATTCCAAATCATGTTTTCTATGAATACGAATGACCGTGTGGAATTGCAACTGGAAGGGGTAAATTTGCGGCCGCGACCAAAACAGACCCGCAATGCGATGTATGAATTAACGTTAGAGGCCCAGCAGACAGAGGAGGGTCTGACTTTTAGTTTCGAATACAACACGGATTTGTTTGCAGAAGAGACAATCAAGCGGCTAGCGGCGCGTTTTACGACTTTGCTGATGGGTATAGTGGCCTCTCCGACCGAAAAGCTTGGCGATTTGACGCTGTTGCCACCGGAAGAGCAGGATTACCTGCTACACAGCTTGAACCAGACCGCGGTAGAGTATGACCGTAGCCAATGTATTCATGAGCGGATAGAAGCGTTTGCTGAACGAACGCCGGATGCCATTGCACTGATCTTTGGCGACCAACGGTTGACTTATGCGCAACTCAATGTCTGCGCTAATCAGTTAGCGCATCAATTAAGAGCTATGGGCGTTTCAACGGGTGGGCGAGTTGCTGTGTTGTTGCACAGAGGCATCGACATGGTTACCGCACTATTGGCCGTGATGAAAGCAGGAGCGGCGTATATTCCGCTTGATCCCAGCTTTCCGGTTGACCGAGTGCAGTACATGCTGAGCGATGCGGAGCCACAATGTATTATAAGTAACCGCGAATGTGTATCACGGTTAGTCGGTTTTGCGGAATTAACCTGCTTACTGGATCACATTGATCTTAGCCAATCGCCTACCACAAATATTCCTAAACAGTCGATCGGTTTAGCTGCATCTGCGCTGGCCTACGTGATTTACACCTCGGGTTCTACGGGCAAACCCAAAGGTGTGATGGTCAGCCACGCTGCGGTTAATAACTTCTTGATCTCAATGCAAGGCAACTTGCGGTGTGTGGCACAGGACAATATTTTAGCCATCACGACGATTTCCTTTGATATTGCAGTGTTAGAGCTTTATCTGCCTTGGCTGTCCGGTGCCGCTTGTGTCGTGGCGGCGCAGCAGGACGTGACTGATCCCGCTAGGCTGATCGCACTACTCGAACAGCATAACATTTCGCTGTTACAAGCCACGCCAACGACTTGGAATATGTTGCTTGAGTCCGGCTGGCAGGGGCGCTCGTCATTAAAAATGATCAGTGGCGGCGAGGCGTTGCCATTAGCGACAGCAACGGCATTGTTGAACAAAGGACACGCGCTCTGGAATATGTACGGACCGACGGAAACCACAGTTTGGTCAACCATTGCGAAACTAGACGCACAACTGCTTGAGCGGCAACTTGTTACTATCGGGTTACCGCTAAACAACACCACAATTTATTTACTTGATGAACAATTAAAACCGGTGCCTTTTGGGGCGGCGGGAGAGCTATGCATCGGTGGTGATGGGCTTGCTGACGGCTATTTTAAACGTGAAGATCTGACTGCTGAGCGATTCATTAACCTGACCTTCTCCGATGGTTTAACCACCAGAGTTTATAAAACGGGTGATCTTGCCCGTTACACTACCGAGGGTTCACTTGTCTATTTGGGCAGAAATGATTACCAAGTGAAACTACGGGGCCACCGAATTGAACTTGGCGAAATTGAACAGGTTATTAACCTGTTTCCACAAATAACCCGTTCTGTTGTGGTTGCGCTCAACGATCAGCAAACACAGCAATATCTGGCGGGTTATGTGGTCGCCGAGCAACAAATTGATATTGATGCGCTACGTCAACATCTTGAACAGACATTGCCGGCCTATATGTTGCCACGGGCAATTATTCAGCTCGAAACATTGCCACTGACGCTCAATAACAAGATTGATCGCAAAGCGCTTCCGGCACCGCAAGACAGTGATATTGCGGTTAAAGCCAGTACGCCGCCTGTCGGGGAAACAGAAGAAGCACTGGCAGCTATTTGGTGTGAAATGCTAGGCATTGAGCAAATAGGCCGGGATGACAACTTTTTTATGGCTGGAGGCCACTCATTAATTGCGACTAAGGTGATCACAAAGATTAATGAGCAGTTTCAATGCCGTTTACAGGTAAGAGATATCTTTGAAGCTGCGACAGTGGCTTTACTTGCAGAGAGAGTGCCTTATGCGGCGTCGGATAGGTGTTATCAAACAATTCCTATTATTGAACGTAAGACAAATTTATTGCCGCAATCTTATGCTCAACAACGGATCTGGTTTATTGAGCAGTTTGGCGGTGATAGCACCGCCTACAACATGGTGTCAACCTATACGGTAAGCGGTCAATTTGAACTGGCGGCAGCGAATCTGGCCCTGCAAACCATCATAGATCGGCACGAAGTGCTGCGTACTGTTTACCACAGCGATGAAAATGGAACTTGGCAGATTATCAAGCCGGAGTGGTCGTTTGAGATAGCCCAATCGGATATCAGTGACATGGGCGAAGCTGAGCAAGAAGCGTGGATTGAACAGGCCATTCAGCATGAAATGACTTACCGATTTGATTTGGCACAAGATGTAATGGTGCGTTGTCACTACATCAGCACCTCAATGGAGCAAGGTGTGCTGTTATTTAACATGCATCATATCGCTTCTGATGGCTGGTCAATGGGAGTATTGGTTAAGGAATTTACGAGTTTGTACCGGGCTTATCGTCAAGGTCGAACTAACCCGTTACCGGCGCTGGAGATTCAGTATGCCGATTATGCGGTCTGGCAGCGCAGCCCAGAGGGGGAAGCTCAGCTAGCGGCAGGGTTGGAATATTGGCAACAACAGTTGTCGAATTTACCCCCGGTACACGGGTTGCCTCTGGATTACGGGCGACCAGCCAACCAGACCAGTCATGGCCGCAGTTATGAATTTAGCCTGGACAACGAGGTTAGCAAAGGGTTGCAGCAACTGGCGCTGACACAGGGTTGCACTCTTTTTATGGTGTTGCATGGGGCGTTTACGGTACTACTCAGTCGTCACAGCGGGCAACGAGATATTGTGGTGGGAACGCCGATAGCTAACCGTTTGCAGACATCATTAACGCCGTTGATAGGCTGTTTTATCAATACGCTGGTATTGCGCAGCGAGTGTGAGCTGGAACAATCGTTTATCGATTACCTGAGATCGGTCCGGGAGGTAAACCTGTCTGCCCAGCGGCATCAAAATGTCCCGTTTGAGTTATTAGTGGAGCGATTGCAGCCGGAACGCAGCACCAGTTATTCACCGTTATTCCAAATCATGTTTTCTATGAATACGAATGACAGTGTGGCGCTGCAATTGGAAGAGGTCAGTTTGTGTCCGAGGCCGGAGCAGACTCGCAATGCGATGTATGAATTGACACTGGATGCCAGCCAGACAGAGGAAGGTCTGACTTTTAATTTCGAGTACAACACAGATTTGTTTGCAGAGGAGACGATAAAGCGGCTGGTGGTACGTTTTACGACCTTGTTGATGAGCATAGTGGCTTCTCCGTCCGACAAGCTTGGCGATTTGATGCTGTTGCCGCCGGAAGAGCGGGATTACCTGTTGCACAGTCTGAACCAGACAACAGTAGAGTATGACCGTAGCCAATGTATCCATGAGCGGATAGAAACGTTTGTCGAACAAACGCCGGATGCCATTGCGTTAGTCTTTGGGGACCAGCAATTGACTTATGCGCAACTTAATGCCAGAGCCAATCAGTTGGCACATTATTTGGTTGCTCAGGGCGCCAAACCGGATTCAATGATTGCGATATGTATTGAACGAAGTATTGACATGATTGTGTCGGTACTTGCCATCTTGAAATCGGGTAGTGCCTATTTGCCTCTCGATCCTGCCTATCCGCAAGAAAGGCTGGCTTATATTATTGATGATGCACAGCCTTTGATGGTGATAACTAACAGTCATAACAAAAAGTTATTGCCTGAAAATAGTCCATTTAGCATTGATGTGACGACAACCTCGTTTGCAGGACTTTCAACCGACAATATTTCCTCCACTGAATTGGGTTTATGTTCTACCCACTTGGCTTACGTTCTTTATACATCGGGTTCTACGGGCATGCCGAAAGGTGTGATGATTGAACACCGGGCGTTGGTTAATCTGGTGGTGGGGCTTGCAGATGCCTATCTTTATTCAAAACAGGATCGGGTACTGCAATTTGCCGCGCTCAGTTTTGATATGTCTATTGAGGAAATATTCGGCGCCCTTGGCAATGGCAGTACTTTGGTCTTGCGTGGCGAAGATTGGTTGATGGATGTCGCCGCTTTCTGGCAAAGGTGCCGGGAATACCAGATCAGCGCGGTGAATTTGCCAACCACGTTCTGGCACGAAGTGGTCAGTGAAGAGACGGTTTTGATCCCTGAGCATATTCGCCAAATCAGTGTCGGAGGCGAGCAGATTAAGCCGGATAAAGTGGTTGCATGGTACCGGCGACCGGGGCATTTACCCCGTTTAGTCAATGCTTATGGGCCAACGGAATACACAGTCAATACTTGCATTGCCTACGATTTTCAGGGGGACACCCTCAGTATCGGGCGTCCAATCCAAAATACGGCCATCTTCTTGTTGGATAAAAACCAGCAGCTTGTGCCTTTTGGTGCTGTTGGTGAAATTTGTGTCGCGGGTGACGGCGTTGCACGGGGCTATATCAACAAAGAACAATTAACCCGTGAACGATTTATTGATAATCCTTTTGTAAGTCGTTATCCAAAACTCTATCGAACCGGCGATTTGGGGCGTTACTCTCTGGCAGGGGATATCCAATATTACGGGCGTGATGACCATCAGGTTAAGATCCGTGGATTCCGTATTGAGCTAGGGGAGATAGAAACAAGGTTGCGCAGCCTGCCTGCAATTCGCGATGCGGTTGTTATTGCTCGGGAGGATGAATCATCTCACAAGTATTTGGCGGCTTATATCACCCTTGATGGTCAGCAGAAAATTGTTGAGATTCGACACCTATTAAGTCAGCAATTACCAAGCTATATGGTCCCCGCCGCTTTTGTGGTGCTAGAGGAGATACCGCTTACTGCCAACCGTAAAGTGGATCGTAAAGCGCTCCCTAAACCAGATTTTGTTGCTCAAGGGGAAATTGACTATATCGCGCCAGCCACTGAACAGGAGACATTGCTGGCTGAAATTTGGCGAATCCTGTTTGGTTTGGCACAAGTCAGTGCTGTTGCTAACTTCTTTGAGTTGGGTGGTCACTCGTTGTTGAGCATGAAGATGCTATCCCATATTAAAAAGCAGGGTTATCGATTGGATATTCGGGCCTTGTTTGAGTACCCGAAATTACGGGATATGGCGAAACAACTTTACGATCCACTACAGGCAACCGAGCAGGAATCACCGCAGCTAACAACCCATGAAGCATTGGAAAGTAGGGTTTCCCTATCGGAGGCTGAGCGGGCCTTGATCGTATCTCAGTCGCCGGGAGGTGAGCAAAATATTGTCGGCATTTATCCTTTGGCGCCATTACAGGAAGGGATCTTATTCCATCACATGATGTGTGGGCGATCTGACCTTTATGTGACGCCGATGCTGTATTCATTTCCGTCAAACAGCGAGATGGAAAGCTTTATTGGAGCATTGGATAAAATAGTACAGCGGCATGATGCGCTGCGAACCGGCATTTTTTGGAGAGGTATTGATGAACCGGTGCAGGTTGTCTATAAAGAGGCGCCATTGCCGGTGGTTGACATTGATTTGAGGGATGATGGTGATATCCAGCAGCAGTTAGCGCAGTTTATGGAACCATCACAACAATGGATGGATGTTACTCAGGCGCCGTTGGTCAGAGTAACCCGGTTTATCGACCGCCAGCAAAAGCAGCGCTATGTTATGGTTCAAGAGCACCACCTGATAAGTGATCATGTGTCATTGGAGATTATTCAAGAAGAGTTGCTGGCTATCTTAGCAGGTGATGAAAAGTCACTGCCGGAGGCGTTGAGTTATCGAGAGTTTGTCTTAAACGCCATCAGCAAAACCGATACCAAAGCGGCGCAGCAGTTTTTTACCGAGCAATTGGCTGGGGTTGATGAAATTACGGCGCCCTTTGGGATCACAAGTGGAATGGTTGACAATAACTTATTCACTGAAATCCAAATTGGCTTGCCTGCGGATTTATCCGCACAGATTCGTCGATCTTCTTCTGTATGGCAGATAAGTCCTGCGCTTATTTTTCACATGGCGTGGGCATTGGTTCTGGCAAAAACCAGCGGCACTAAAGATGTCATATTCGGCACTGTATTATCTGGTCGCTTGCAGGGAGTTGATAATGTTGAGCGAGTAGTTGGTTTATTCGTTAATACCTTGCCACTGCGTGTTGATTTGAGTCAGTTGAGCGTTGCCCAGTTAATGCAGGAAATGCAACAAAAACTGGTTAGCTTGCTGCAATTCGAGCAAGTCCCGACTGCGATTGCTGAACAGTGTAGCAAGTTGGCCGGTTCTAGCCGTTTATTCGACAGTATTTTGAATTATCGTCACTCCGAAGTGAGTGGCGAGACAAGTGAGCTTAACCAGCTTTGGCAAAAAACCGGCATCGAGTTGGTCGATGTAAAAGAACGTACCAATTACCCGATTACCCTATCCATTGACGATTTCGGCGATGATTTTGCTGTTGCAGCCCAAATCGACAGTCGATTTGATGCTGAACGCTTGGTGGCGTATCTCATCAACGCTTGCGGGCAACTTGTTGCTGCTTTACAAAGTCAGGAACAGGTTGCCGCACTGTCACTTGACATCCTTGATGCTGAGGAGCGGGCGTTCCTGCTGCATTCGTTAAATCAAACGGTATTCCCGTATGACAACTCACACACTCTGATTGATAGATTCGAAGCTCAAGTTAAGGCGACTCCTGATGAGATTGCGTTGAATTTTGCTGGCGAGACGATGACGTATTGTGAGTTAAATCAGAGAACCAATCAACTCGCGCAGTATCTCCTGAGCCGTGGGGCGAAAGTGAATACTCCCATCGTGATGTTCATTGAACGCTCCTTTGAGATGGTCATCACTGTTATCGCCATCTTAAAAACGGGTGCTGGTTATGTGCCACTGGATACCTCATTACCGACAGAACGCTTAAACATCATTCTTGGTGATCTGTCTGATGAAATCTTAGTAACGACCTGCGCCTTGAGTGATAGGTTTGCGGCAAAACGCCAGAAAATTGTGCTGTTGGATGACCTACGTACCACAGAGATCTTGGACAAACAGCCAACCAACAATTTAGCAATCGAATATTCTTTGGATTACCTCGGTTACGTGCTCTATACCTCAGGTTCGACGGGTAAACCTAAGGCGATTGAAATGCCACAGCAGGCGCTGAGTAATTTATTACAAGGTATTAGCCAGCTTGAGCCGGCGCTTACGGGGCCGAACCGTTGGTTGCAATTCTCATCAATTGGTTTTGATCTCAGTTTTGAAGACATATTCATGCCGCTGTTGTCTGGGGGTTCAGTACGGCTTATTGATAAATCGACTCAATTAGATATTCGGCTGCTCGCGAAGCAAATCCAGCAGTCGCAACTTCAAGTTCTGAACTTACCTTATGCCGTATTACAGAATCTGGCTGAATATAGCGGTGTCAATGGGCTACAGTTCCCCGAATTAAGGGTGATTGTGTCGAGCGCTGAAAGGCTCAAAATAACGACGGCCATCAGACAATTTTTCACGACACATCGTCACTGTAAGTTAGTGAACCACTATGGTCCGGCAGAGACCCATGTCGTAACGTCTAAAACATTACAGGGAGAACCTGCTTCATGGCCGGATTTGCCGACGATTGGCCGATCATTGCCCAACGTGGCCGGTTATATTTTGGATGAGTATTTACAGCCTGTTCCGATGGGCGCCATCGGCGAGCTGTATTTGGCAGGAGACTGTTTATCAAGAGGCTATTATCAGCAGCCCCAGCTTACCGCAGAGCGTTATCTTGATTGCGATTGGGTTCTTGGGAAACGCGTGTATCGAACCGGGGACTTAGCCAGCTTTCATCAAAACGGTGAAATCAACTACTTTGGCCGCAACGACCATCTGGTCAAGATCCGTGGGTTCAGAATTGAACTCGGTGATATCGAAACCCAATTGAGTAAGTTCGATGGAATAACCGGAACCGTAGTCATTGCTATTGATACAGAAGCCGGTGATAAGCAGCTTATCGCTTATTTTATCGCGGCTAACCCGTTGGATTTATCCGAAATTAAAGCCTATTTATCGGCTAGCTTGCCTGATTACATGTTGCCATCTGCGTATGTGCGGATGGCGGCTTTTCCGTTGAATACCAATGGCAAAGTGGATCGCAGCCGACTTCCACAACCTGAAGCAGATAACTTTGTAAAAGCCGAATACATCGCGCCGGTGACTGAGCTGGAACAAAGCGTTGCGAAAATTTGGCAAGGGTTGTTGCAACAAGACAGGGTAAGCATGGCCGACAGCTTTTTTGATTTAGGTGGTCATTCCTTATTAGCTATGAAGCTAATTTCTCGCATTGAACAGGCATTTTCCGTTGGCGTACCCATTGCGATCGTGTTTGAGAAAGCAAGATTAGAACAGTTATGTGATTGGCTTGAAAAAGAAATTGTTATTCAGCGTAACAAATCAATTGGGGCTGTAGTGGAAGAATATGAGGTAACCGAGTGGTGAATATGAACCTAAAAGACTTTATTGATAGATTGTCTGGGCAGGAAGTTCGTCTTTTTGTTGAAAATGGGACGCTAAAATCTCAGTCTGCTCCGGGTGCCATCACACCTGAACAGGGAAAATTTATTAAACAAAACAAACAAGCAATTATCGATTTTCTCTCTCATGCAGAGGTGACGGGGCAACAGAAGCTTTCGTCATTACAACGTCGGCACCTTACCAAGGCTCCGTTATCCTTTGCCCAGCGCCGTTTTTGGCTGGTCGAACAGGTCTCTACAGTTGAACGTCAGTATAAGATTTCAACCGCGTTCAATTTATATGGTCAATTTTCCTTGGAAGCCGCAAGTCAGGCGATAGAGGCCATTCTTAAACGACATGAAATTTTACGAACTGTTTATCAGGCATCACAGGGCATGCCCGAACAAGTCGTGTTGGACGACTATGTTTTCCAGATTGACAAAGAGATCCTTGCCGATGATGTTGATCCACAGCAACACATAGAGGATTGGCTGGAGAGGCAGAGACAGAGGAAATTTGATTTAAGTAGGGATTTGCCGCTAAGAGTGGCTTATTTAGCATCGGATCTAAAATCAGAGACATCTGATAAGCCGTTGGTCGGCGTATTGTTTTTTGATTTGCACCATATTGCCGCTGATGGCTGGTCGCTGGCGATATTAATTGATGAATTTACCCTTCTTTATCAGCAAATTGTGCATGGTAAACCCGCCTTACTGACTGAGCTTGAACTGCAATATTCGGACTATGCCTATTGGCAGAATCAAGCTGAAACTCAGCAAGTGTTTGACGAGCAGTTGCAATATTGGCAACAACAGTTGGCTAACTTGCCATTGGTTCATGAATTGCCGTTGGATTATGCTCGTCCTCAAAAATTGGATATGCGCAGTGCAACGCATATGCAAAAGATACCAATGGAGACGGTGAGTCAACTTAAGCGATTAGCTGCGGAGGCAAATGCCACTTTATTCATGCTCTTGCATACCGCTTTTGCGGTGATGCTAGGTCGTTACAGTGATAACCCGGATGTGGTTATTGGGACGCCTATCACAAGTCGGCCGGTACAGAAACTGGAGTCGCTCATTGGTTGTTTCCTCAATACGCTCGTATTGCGTTTGGATTGTACACCGACGCTGACATTCCATGAGTTGTTGAAGAGTGCAAGACAGGTGCACCTTGATGCACAGAGCAATCAAGCCATTCCATTCGAATTATTGGTCGAGAAGCTGCTGGCTGAGCAAAGCACCGCGTTTACGCCCTTATTCCAAGTGCTTTTCTCAATGCAAAATTACGAATCTCAACAGTTGGAACTTGCTGATGCTGAGTTTGAAGAGGTTATGGAGCAAAAGGGACAAACGCAGTTTGATTTGACCTTAACCGCAGCAGAAGATAAGGACGGACTGTCGCTGATTTTTGAGTTTAATCAATGGCTCTTTAACCCGGACACCATCGCCCGTTTTGCCGAAAATATGCAGTTATTGTTGGCGCATATTGCGGTCAACGGTGATAGGCCGATTAATCAATTGGCGATCATCAGTGAGCAGGAACAAGCTGTGTTGAACAAATCTCATCAATCAGCTTGGCAACTGCCTGAGGAGCAACCTTTTGTGCATCGGCTTATTCAACAGCGGGCGGTTGAGTATCCTGAGCGAGTGGCAATTCGCTATCAGGAACAAAGCCTCAGTTTTGCTGAACTTGATGCAAGGGCTAATCAGATCGCTCAATTATTATTGACTAAAGGCGCTGACAACAACCCGTTGGTTGCTATTTTGATGGAGCCTGGCATTGACTTTGTTGTCAGCATGCTAGCGATATTGAAAGCAGGGTGTGCTTATTTGCCATTGGACCCCACTTATTCTGTGGCACGGTTAAGTTTTATCTTGGCTGACAGCAATGTTGGTTTGGTTATCGCCGATAATAAAAGTATCGATAAGGTTGATTTACCGACGGGTAGCGTTTGCACTATCTTGCTTGATGACGCCGAAATTGCCGCCCAGGCCCGTACTGAACCGATATTGGCCTCAAGTGTGACAGCAGATTCCCTCGCCTATGTCATTTATACCTCGGGTTCAACGGGGAATCCTAAAGGGGTGATGATCCAGCATGGGGCGTTGAGCGCATCCACTGTTGGGCGGTTTAATTCATACTCGATAGTACCGGAGAAATTTTTACTGGTCTCATCATTTGCTTTTGATTCATCGGTTCCGGCCATATATTGGGGGCTTGGCAGTGGTGCAACGTTGCATTTAATGGCCCCTCAGGATGCGAAAGATGCATCGTATGTGGCGAAGCTTATAGACAGTCGACAAATTAGCCACGTTCTTTTTATTCCCAGTTTCTACGATGCCGTTCTTGATTACCTTGCAGGCCATTCACTACGTAAAGTGATTTGCGCCGGCGAAAATTTGTCGGACAACGTAAAGACAAAACATTTCCAGTGTCAGCCTCAGGCAACGCTTGTCAACGAATATGGGCCAACGGAAGCCACCGTGTGGTCTTCGTTGAAAATCTTTGAAAAGGCGACTGATCCAGTCACGATTGGTCGTCCCGCTCCCCATGTGTCACTTTATGTGCTGGCAAAAGATCGCTCCCACTGCCCGGTCGGCGTAGTGGGAGAACTGTATGTCGGTGGTGTCGGATTAGCAAAAGGGTATTTAAACCGCCCGGAACTGACGGCTGAACGTTTTATTGATCATTTGGACGCTAAAGGTAACAGCGAACGGCTATATCGCACCGGTGATTTAGTGAAGGTGTTGCCAACAGGCGAAATTGCTTACATTGGCCGAAATGATTTCCAAGTGAAATTACGCGGTTTTCGTCTCGAATTGGGGGAAATTGAACACTGTATCCGCACTCATTTTGATGTCGCGGATGTTGTGGTTTGTGTGAGACAGGATGACAAGCAGCGGCAATCTTTGGTGGCTTATTTGGCGGCTCCGTCGATGTTCGACATACGAGAACAGCGCGATAAAGTCGAGCGCATCTTGCCGGAGTTTATGTGGCCTGGCTTCTATGTGTTATTGCCGGAGATGCCGCTGACTGAGAATGGCAAAGTTGATCGTAAAGCCCTGCCTGCGCCAAGCATGGAAAATATCGCTAAGGAGCTTTTTACATCACCAGAAACGGCAACTGAAAAGCAGCTAGCTGGATTGTTCCATAGAGAGCTTGGGTTGACGCCAATCAATATTGAGGCCCGGTTTGTACAGCTCGGCATTCACTCACTGCAATTTGTCAAACTCGGCAGTGCCATCAGTGAAGAATTGAAGATCGAACTGTCCGTGAAGGATTTTTACGTCTATGACACGTTGTTTGCTTTAGCACAGTATGTTGAGCAGCAGCTTGCCGAACGACAGAAGCAGATTGGGGGAGAAAGGGAGGTTGTTGAACTGTGAATATCGCCGCATTTTTAGCTGACTTAAAACAGCAAGACATTATGGTATACCTTGAATCTGACTCGCTTAAGCTGAACGCGCCTAAAGGCGCGGTATCACAAGATATGCTGACTGAGTTGAGAACGCATAAGGTAGAAATTATTGCGTATCTGCAAGGGCAACAATCAAATCCATTACCGATCAAGACCGTCGACAGAGGGCTGACTCGATTACCTCTCTCTTTTGCGCAACAACGCCTGTGGTTCATCGACCAGCTCTTTGGCAGCAGCGAACATTACAACATGGCGACGGTATTGGAAGTGAGTGGCGCGTTCGATTTAACGATTGCTGAAAAAGTCATGCAACGAATTGTTGAACGCCATGAAGTGTTGCGCTCAGTTTATCGAGAAGAACGGGGAGAGGTATGGCAGGAGATTCAGTCAAATGTTAAGGCAAAAATCAACGTTCGGCACTTGACATGTGAACCAGCCGAGCTGAAAGCGATATTTTATCAGTATGTTTCTGCTCCGTTTGACTTACAAAAAGATCTCATGGTCAGGATCGACTTTTTTACAACGGATATTCAGCGGCAATTCCTTATCATCAATTTGCACCATATTGCGGGAGACGGATTGTCTTTCTCTCTATTGATGGAAGAATTTGTCACTCATTATCGAGCGATTAAGCAGAAGCTGCCGGAATCCTTGCCTGTATTACCCGTACAATATGCAGATTATGCTTACACTCAGCAGTCATGGATTGCTGACGGGGTGTTTGATGCGCAACTTGATTATTGGCAGCAAAAATTAGCGGATATACCGCAAGTTCACCAATTTCCATTAGATTTTCCGCGGCCGGTGAAACAGACCAACGATGGTGTTAAGGTGCGATTCCGATTGGATCGGCAATCTTCGGCGATGCTGCGTAAACATGCAGGCAATGCCGGCGCCACTCTGTTTATGTTATTGCACGCCGCATTCTCAGTATTTATCGCTCGTTACAGTCGGCAAACGGATATTGTCATTGGTACACCGGCTGCCAACCGTAAACAAAAAGAGTTACAGCCACTGATTGGGTTGTTTGTCAATACGCTGGTGTTGAGAACCGAATATCAGGGTGAGATTGATTTCATGCAGTTTATGCAGCATGTAAAGCAAGTCAACATTGAAGCACAAATGAATCAGGATTTGCCGTTTGATGTTCTCGTGGAGAAATTGGCGGTGAGTCGGAACATTGCTTATTCACCTATATTCCAGTTCCTGTTCTCAATGGATACGACTGAGGCCGGTGAATCGCGACTGGATGACGTGGTGTTTACGCCGGTATCTTCGGGTGAAGCATTCTCTAAATTTGATTTGGAACTTGATGCGATTGATGACAATGACACGATTCTGTTTGAAGTGGTATACAACAGTAGCCTATTTCATGAAGACACGATTGCAAGGTTACTCAAATCATTTGAAGTCTTATTGATTGATATCGCTGAAAATCCTTATAAAACATTAAATTCTTTAGCATTGTTGAATGAAGACGAAAAGCGCCGATTAGGGCAACAACTGGCGATACCGTCTTCTATCGCAACCACGACAGAATCTGTGCAATGCCGGTTTGAACGTCAGGCAGCACAAAGATCCGATGCGACTGCTTTGGTATGGCAGGTTGCAGGAGAAACGCAAACCCTGACATATCGCGAATTAAACCGGCGGGCTAACCGATTGGCGCATCACCTCATCGAAAAGGGGGTTAGGCCGGGCAATATTGTCGCGTTATGTTTACCCCGTTCCCCTGAAATGATTGTCAGTATATTGGCGGTACTGAAAGCAGGCGCCGCTTACACCCCCATTGACGTTGACAACCCTCAATCCCGAATTAATCACATTATTGCGGATTGCCGGCCGGTGGTCGTATTGACCAACAACACATATGCAGACAAGTTTGCTGAGCTGAATGTCATTGTTGAGCTATTAACCCTGGAAATGGCGCTGTTTTCAGGGGCTGCATCGGATAATCCGAATATCAACCATCGCTTGGATCAACTTGCCTACGTCATGTATACCTCCGGATCGACGGGCAAACCTAAAGGGGTCATGGTAGAGCATACGCAGTTGAGCCATTTTGTGGCGGCAGCATTGGCAATGTATGCCGTTAAACCTGACGACAACGTATTACAGTTCTCCTCATTTGCATTTGATATTTCCATTGAAGAGTGTTTTGTCACCCTAAGTGCAGGAGCCGCTTTGGTATTGAGGAACGATGATTGGCTCGACAGCGCTGACCTATTTTGGCAACAGTGTGGTCAGCACAACATCACCGTAATGAGTTTACCCACTGCGTTTTGGCATCAGGTGAGTAGTGGCGACGCTTTGGTGCCTGACATGCTACGGTTGGTTATCGTTGGCGGTGAAGCCATTAATGCTGAAATTGTCAGACATTGGTTCGCATCAGCAAACCGTCCTCCGGTGATGAATACCTATGGGCCGACCGAAACAACAGTCTTGGCGAGCTACTACTTAATCGAATCCGCGTTGCAGATTGAGCAATCGGTGCCTATTGGCAGAGTATGTGGTCATGTTAAAGCCTATATTGTTGATGAGCGTTTGAATTTGGCGCCACAAGGCGTCATTGGTGAATTGGTTGTTGGTGGTAAAGGCGTTTCTCGCGGCTACTTGAACAGATCTGAGGAGCAGCAGAAAAGTTTTATTCAAGTTGCTTTTTTCGACGGTGAGGTTGAGCGGCTTTACCGAACCGGCGATCTGGTGAGGTTTAATGTTCATGGTGAGCTTGAATATATCGGGCGGAAGGATAGCCAGATAAAAATTCGGGGTTTCCGCATTGAGCCGGGTGAGATTGAGAATCAACTTATTGCGATTGATGGGGTGAGACAGGCGGTTGTCACGGTTAATGAGCTTAACGGCAACAAACAACTGATTGCATACTACGTTGCTGATGTGCCGCTGGAGCCAGCAGCGCTGAGGGAACAAATAAGCCAAACCTTGCCGGAATATATGGTCCCCAATACCTTTATTGCGCTAGCCGGCATTCCAATGACGGTAAACGGAAAAGTCGACTACAAAGCGTTGCTGAGTGTAGAGATGCAAGAACCGTTACCGGAGAACAACAGTTTCCCGCAGGGGGCGCTGGAGGAACAACTGGCTGATATGTGGCAGCAGTTGTTAGGCCATCCTAAAGTGGGCCGTACCGATAACTTTTTCAAGCTAGGGGGACATTCCCTATTGGCGATTAAGTTGGTCTCGGAGATCCAGAAAACCTTGGCCGTATCGATCTCTGTTCGGGTCGTCTTTGAAAGCCAAACCTTGGCGGAACTGGCGCAATTGATCGCTGAACAACAAAGAGCAACTTGCGGCAATGCAGCGATAGCGCCAATTACGCCTGCCGCTGAAATAGCGCGGCTTCCATTGTCGTTTGCCCAGCAACGGCTTTGGTTTATTGACCAGTTAGATGGGCAAACGCCTCAATATAATATGCCGTTGGCATTAACCGTCAAAGGGGACTTTAATCTCGCTATCGCTGAACGTGCGATAAACATCATTGTCCAGCGCCACCAGGTGCTGCGAACGGTCTATCGGCATGATACCGCCGGTGCATGGCAGGAGGTGTTGGACAAGGTAATTGTGAAGATCGACCGTATTGACTATCAAAGCTTTGGGGAAAAAAGCGGTCAGCAGCAGGTACAAGAATTTATTCAGCGGCACGCTGAGCGGGCATTTGATTTAGCGAACGATGTCATGCTGCGAGCGGCTTATCTGAAGATAGCCGAAGATCAGTGTGTTATGGTCTTCAACATGCACCATATCGCATCAGATGGTTGGTCAATCAAAGTGCTTGCTGATGAATTTGTCGACATATACCGCCAACTGCTTGAGGGCAGTCAGCAACCGGCTTTGCCATCGCTACCCATTCAATATAAAGATTATGCGGTCTGGCAACGGCAACAACTACAGGGTGAAACGTTACAAACGGATCTTAACTACTGGCTCACTCAGCTTAATGAGTTGCCTCCTGTACACGACTTACCGTTGGATTATTCACGTCCATTACAGCTTGGCAGCCGTGGCGGGCTATTTGAATTTAGTGCTGACAAATCTCTGTTGACTGGACTCAAATCACTTGCCGGTCAACATAATACGAGCCTGTTTGTGGTATTGCATGCGGCATTTACCCTGTTGCTTGCCCGTCATGGACAAAGCAAGGATATTGTCATCGGGACGCCGGTTGCGAATCGTTTGCAGGCGGAAGTCGAGCCGCTTATCGGCTTTTTCGTCAACATGCTCGTGCTGCGCACCCAATACCAAGCCGAACTCACCTTTGCTGAATATCTGTCACATATTCGCCAGGTTAATATTGATGCTCAAGCGCATCAATTGCTGCCGTTTGAATTGTTGGTTGAAAAAATGCAGCCAGAGCGGAGTGCAAGTTACTCGCCGCTATTCCAAATCGTGTTCTCAATGGATACCAATGAATCCAAGGTATTGCAATTGAGTAACCTTGAATTTGAGTACCTTGATAGCGAACATGTCACAGCCCAGTTCGATTTGACCCTGGATGCCAGTGAAAGTGAGGACGCACTTGATTTTAGTTTTGAATATAACTGTGAACTGTTCGAACGGTCGACAATAACCCGATTCAGCCAACGGTTCCTGACTTTATTGTCTGCATTAGTGAGTGAACAATATCAAACGGCTCCTTTGACGAAACTGCCGGTGTTAACTGAGCAGGAAAGACAATATCTGTTGGTCGATATCAATGACAATTGGCAGCCTTATCCGGCTGATAAGTGCATTCATCAATTGTTCGAAGAACAGGTGGAACGGAGTCCAGCACAAATAGCGGTTATTGACGGCGAGCTGCATCTCACTTACCGGCAAGTGAACGTTCAAGCGAATCAGGTCGCTCACTTTTTGTTGGACAAAGGTTATACCTCGGATTCCTTTATTGCGATTTGTATGGAGTGTACTGCGGCCTCAGTGATTACCGTACTTGGCATCTTGAAAGCGGGTTTAGCCTATGTGCCATTTGATGCTGATCAGCCATTGCAGCGGATTGAATACATTCTTCAAGATAGCGGTGCGCCATTGGTTGTGGTGGATGATATTCAGTGTTTGCCTGTTGAAGTGACTTCGGCGTACAACGTCTGGAGATTGGATGAAATAGTAAGCCGGTCACGGATTGAGACCAATATTGCGGCGACGCAGCGTCATTCAATCGCAACCAATTTGGCTTACATGACTTACACCTCAGGCACGACGGGTCATCCCAAGGGCGTGATGGTTGAGCACACGGCGATGATTGCGCGTTTGTATGGTTGGGATGCGGTATTTGGTTTATTCCAGAAGCCGCCGACCGTATTGCAAATGGCGGGTTTGGCGGTGGATATTTTTCTGGGAGACATCGTTAAGAGCTTGACCACCGGTGGTCGCTTGGTGATTTGTCGCAAGTCGGATTTAATTACCACAGAGGCTTTGTATCAGCTTATCGAACAACAACAGGTGACATTTGGTGACTTTGTGCCGGTCATTCTGAGAAATTTACTTGATTATGCTGAACAAAACAGGATTCGATTGAATTCACTGCGCCATATATTAGTGGGTTCTGAAGCTTGGTATGGTCGTGATTTGAACCGCTTGCAAAAGCTGATGCATCCCGATGCCCGTTGTTTCAATATTTATGGACAAACAGAATCAGTGATTGATGCCAGTTACGGTGATGTGACGCATCTCTCTTTGCCTGATGATGCTTATGTTCCCATTGGTACGCCGTTTGCCAATACCCACATTTATATCCTTGATGCTTATGGCGAGCCTGTGCCTATGGGAGTGGTGGGTGAAATTGCGGTAGGCGGCCCTGGTTTGGCGAGAGGTTACAACCGCAATAGCGAATTAACGCAACAAAAATTTGTTAAAGACAACCTTTCTGGTGGTTGTGGTTACATTTATCACACGGGTGATCAAGCGAGATTGAAATCTGATGGAACGCTGGCGTTTTTAGGACGTAATGATGATCAAATAAAACTGCGTGGATTCCGCATTGAACTGGCTGAAATTGATGCCAAGCTGCGTGCATTGCCTGATGTGCGAAATGCTATTGCCGTGGTGCGGGAAATGGAACCGGGCAATAAACAAATTATTGCTTACCTGCAAACGCCGCAATCATTATTGGTTGAACAAATTAGAGAACAGCTCCGGCATCAATTACCTCATTACATGATCCCCAGTGCATTTGTCTGTATGGATGCTTTCCCGGTAAGTATTACCGGAAAAGTGGATAAAGAAAAATTGCCTGCACCGGAAGCCAGTGCTTTTACCAGTACCGAATATGTTGCGCCACAAAATGACGTTGAAAGAATATTAGCGTCTATTTTTGAAATTGTTTTGAAGCAGGAGAAAGTGAGTCGTTACGATAATTTCTTTGCTTTGGGTGGTGACTCAATATTAATTGTGCGTGTTGTTGCAATGGCTAAACAGGCGGGTTTGGCGCTCAGTGTAAAAGATATTTTGGCCTATCAAAGTATTCATGAAATAACGCAGCAGTTACCTGATTTAAACAACAAAAATATCTCTTCTAAAGATGCTTATCACGCTTTTTCATTACTCACGGATGACGAACGGGCGGCATTAAAGGAGCCATCCACATTGGATGATGCATACTCATTGTCAAGTTTGCAAATGGGGTCTATTTATCATCAGCTAAAAGATGAAAGTTACCACATTGTAGAACATTACTCGATTAATGCCGTGTGGAGTGAACATGCGTTTCGTCAAGCATTTAATGCCATAGTACAACGCCATGAGTTATTGCGTGCGACATACAACTTCGAATTAGGAAGAGCGTTGCAATATATTCATAAAACGATTGCTTTGCCGGTTACGCTTAATGATTGTCGCCACCTTTCCGCGCAGGAATTTGAGCATCAATTAGCGCACTGTTTAGAACAGGAAAATAGCAACTTTTTCGCTGAAAATGAATTAATGTGGCGAGTTACTGTATTTATTGATGCTAATAACACCTTTGCGCTGGTTTTGTCCCATCAACACGCCATTCTTGACGGTTGGAGTGTCGCCAACCTAAAAGTTGAGTTTATGGAAAACTATTTATCGGTGTTGTCTGGCGGTTCTATTCCATCAAGAGCTGACTTACCGCATTACGGTGAATACATTGCTGAAGAACTGGCTGCTATTGATGATCCTGAACACAAAGCCTATTGGCAGCACATTGCCGACGCTGCGGTATTGCCTGACTGGACCGGCAAAGGGTCAACACAACATTATGCCGCTCGTCTTGAGCTATCTTATTTACATGATGATTTGCAACAACTTGCGACGCGCTTAAACGTGTCGTTACGCACATTGCTGTTGGCGGTACATGTTTATATATTGGCGAAAATCAATGGCACTGATTCCATAACCAGTTCGGTGGTCAGCCACGGAAGACTTGAAGTGGAGGGGGCTGAATCTTGTCTTGGATTATTCTTAAATACGCCGCCGGTTAATGCCGATATCCATCAACAAACTTGGTCGTTGCTAATTCAGCAATTAACCGAATATAGCACTGCAAGCTGGCCTTATCGACATTATCCGGTCGCTATGATGCAAGAGGAATTCAAGTGTGACTACTCTGGTGCTTTATTTAACTATGTCGATTTTCATGTGGCTGATGAATTACAGCCAACTCAGGATATTGAGCCTGAACAGGCTGATGATCATGAATATGAACGAGTTGATTATGGTTATGATTTTGTTTGCCATCATAGTTCCGCTAATAGTTTTCTGGTTCTGCAATTAGCGTTAACTCAATCGGTATTTGGGGAACATCAGGCGGGGCAAATATTAGCTTATTATGAAACCGCAATAAAATCGATGTTAGTTTCACAACATCATCACTTAGGGCACGCGGATTATTTGGCGCCAAGTCAAATCCAACACTTGCATCAATTAGCTCATAATGCGTCATCTATTGCCAATGATTGCCCATCTCTGACGCAATTATTTGCCCGAGTTGCGCGTCAAATACCTGATGAAGTGGCCTTGTCAGGGTCTTGGGGAAGCATGAATTATGCTCAGTTGGCGTTAGCGGCGGACAAGCTGGCGGCACTTCTTGTTGCTCGGGGTATTGGGATAAATGATACGGTGGGTATTTATTTATCAAGCCTTCCCGAGGTGGTGATTAGTGTCTTAGCCATTTTGAAAGCGAACGCGACATTTGTGCCATTAGCAACCGATTATCCAATAGAACGCATTGCCCATATTATTAACGATGCTGATATTCAGCTTATTGTTTCACAGCGTTCTGAAAGCCACACTTTGCCTGTTGATGAACAAAGAATTGTTATGGTTGATGAGCTTGAGTCGGTTGATACTGCTGTTGTGGCACAAGAAACGGCATTATCAGCGCAAGAGCGTATTGCTTACATCATGTATACCTCGGGTTCAACGGGTACGCCAAAGGGCATTAAGATCAGCCATCACAATTTATTGAGCTATTATCAGGCTACTCAACGCTGTTATCCGACAAATTCTGCCCGTGTATTGCAAATTGCCAACATTGGTTTTGATATTTTTATTGAGGAATTAATGTTGTCGGTATTTTCCGGTGGTCGTCTGGTTCTGGATAGTCATAAAACAGCGTACAGCGTTAAACAGTTATGTCAGATCATTAATGCACAAAAAGTCACATTGATTTCAGTACCCACAGCCTTATGGCATGAGTGGACGTATCAGTTAACTACTGACGATGTTGAACAACTTGTTGAGCATTTGAAGGTATGCATCGTCGGTGGTGAAGCCATGCGAACAGAGTCATTGGCGCTATGGCAACAAAAAACGCAAGGAAAGATCCGCTTATTCAACACTTATGGACCGACAGAAACAACCATCGTGGCGACGGCTATCGATGTCACACAACTCGATACCTCAACAAACTCAGTGGTGCCTATAGGACGTCCTTTGGCGCATTGTCAAACTTATGTTTTGGATTCTCAGGGTGGATTGGTGCCGCCAGGTGTTATTGGCGAACTCTACATTGCCGGTGATGCTTTAAGCTTAGGTTATGTGAACAACCCAGAGCAAAATGCGGCACAGTTTGTTGAAATGGCTATCTTGCCGGAACAAACAGTACGCTTATATAAAACCGGTGATCGTGTTTATTGGAATGACAATGGTGAACTGGTTTATGTCGGTCGCCTTGATAATCAGGTCAAGATCAGAGGTTTTCGTATCGAAACCCGCGAAATAGAGTCAGCACTGTCAGCTCTTGATGGCGTGGCGACAAGTATTGTGCGAGTGACTGTCGATGCAACCGGCGAAAAACAGCTATGTGCTTGGCTGGTGATGCCAGAGGGCGCCGAAACGGATGCTGTCATCCCCTTGATAAGGGAGCAACTGAAAACCCGATTACCGGAATATATGGCGCCAACTCTATATGCTGTGATAGCCGCCATACCAACCACGGCTAATGGTAAAGTGAATTTTGCCGCCCTACCTGAAGCAAAACCTTGCATTACGAGTGGGTTAGAGCGTGTTGCAGAAACTGAAATTGAAAAACAATTGGTACAACTGTGTGCCGACGCACTGAAATTGCCGTTAAGCATGGTGAGCTTAACCGCGTCTTTTATCGAGTTGGGTGGGAACTCATTAACCTTGCTGAGGTTTTTACATCAGATACAACAGACTTTTGCTGTAGCGGTAAGCGTTGCCGATGTCATGACGGCCAGTGATCTAGCCATACTGGCGCTGATAATTGAGCGTAAGCAGTTGCAACAGGCAGAACAAGCCAATCAGGAACATAACTCGGTGGCAGAAGAAGGCTGGTTATGATGATAAAAATAGACGCTGATAAACAAGGTAGAATAATGCGAATCGTTGATATTATTCGGCAAACTTCGGCTGCGGGGGTGCAGTTATTTGTTGAGCGCGGCAAATTGGGTTTTAAGGTCATGTCAGGTTGTGTTTTTACCCCTGAACTAAAAAACCTGGTGATTGCTAATAAAGCTGACATTATCGCTTTTTTAACGCCAGATGAAGCCATTAAATTGGTGTCATTGGGTGCTGACCAAACGCCATTATTTTTGGCTCCTGGCGCAGGCGCTCCAGTATCATCTTTTATTGATTTAGCCCGAGAAATAAAAAACGATTTTTGCCTCAAGGTATTTGACGCAACTTCCCTATTCTTGGGAGGGAAAACAGTTACTGTTAAAACATTGGCTGAACGTTATGCGGAATTACTTTTGCAAGCTTATCCTCAACAGCATTATCGACTGGTGGGTGATTGTGTGGGGGCATGTGTTGCTTTCGAGGTCGCTTTGGCGTTGGAAAACGAAGGAAAAACGGTTGACTTGATAGCACTTGATAGTTTTCTTACCGCCTATGAGCAACAGCCTTATACCCGCGAGGAGATTGATGAAGTCAGTGCCGAGTTAGCTCAAGGCATTGAAGGTGAAGCTTTGGAAAGCTTTATTGAAGTTTATAAAAGCTACTCAATGATGACTTGCAATTATGTTCCATCAGCCAGATTAAAGGGCAAGATGACATTCATTTATTGCGAAACTTCCATACAACTACGGGCAGAGAAAGAGAAAATTATTGCATCCTTACAAGATTATGTCACACAAACGATTACTTGTGGCATGGTAAGCGGCGATCATTATTCAGTATTAAAGCCGGGTGCTGTTGAAGGTCTGGCTGAGGCTATATTGCGACAACGCTACTTACCAGAGCCTTCATTCAAAAAATCGAATTTAACCTATCAGGAGTTGCGCGACATTGTGCAATATCGGGCCGATATTTATCGGCCTATAAATAATATCAATCATTGTCACCGAGTGAGGATATCACCGGTCGGATGTTGGTTTATTGAGATAGCGGATGGCCGTGCGCATATTGATTTCAATGCTGATGATGCAATGTATGAACAATATGATTTTGATAGTGAAATTGAAATCAGTGTGGATGCGTTAATCGCGTGCGCAACCAGTGAAGAACCATCCGCCGCTGTCGCTAAGGCGATATTAGATAATAAAATTCGGGTACAACGAGGAGAAGAGCTGTATCACTTATCATGGATTGTTTTTGGCATCACGAAACTTGATGAAATTTTTCACTGGATTGATCAACAAGATAGCCAAGATCAATATTTAGATGTTCAAACTAATGGCATTGCTTTTGACAATAAATGGCATGCCAATTCTCCCGTTTGTACTCGTTATATGCCTGCTCATTACAGTGTGATTCATAAAGCATTAATGTCTCTGCCGATCGAGTACAGTGACTTTGAATTTGTCGATTTGGGATGTGGTAAAGGTCGGGCGATTATCTGTGCGTCTGATTACAATTTTAGCAAGATTACCGGAGTGGAAATGATTGAATCGTTGGCATTAATTGCACAGCAAAATGTTAACGTTATAAATAAAAAAAAATCACATTGAGATAATACAAACTGATGTAAATAATTATCAATTTAATGAAAACCATGTGGTTATTTATAACTTTGATAGTTTTTTAAATGATCAGCTTAAGCAACTTCTACGGCGGTTGAAAACAGATGTTTATGACAAAGGCTATAGAGTGTTGATTTTGCAAATTAATGGTGATGATGCTATTTATCAACACTGTCTTTGGTTAACGTCAGAAACAATTAGCCGAGGTTTTATGGGGGGATGGAATATCACTTTGTGGCAAAGTAAAGGTTGTTAAAGTCTGGCAATAATAGAATTTTATTTAGGAGTTAATCTCGATGATCTCTGATTTGGTTAAAGCCAATCGGTTAAAAATTATTTTTAATAGTATCGTTGGTGCTTTTAGTGCTTTCTTTAGTATTTGGTTAATTTCCTTGATTACCGATGATGCATTGGAGCAGATTAGTGCTGATTTAGTATCATGGACAGTTAAGTTCTTCATCGGACTCGCTTGTTTATTTATTGTGAGTTCTTTTGCTAATTACTTAATGACAAAGTTAAGTGTCAAAATTATTTTTGAAGTTCGTAGTACCTTAGTGAAACGTATCTTGAATACCCCTTATGCCATTTTGGATCGGATTGGCGGGCATAAAGTTCAAGCTAGCTTAACCTCTGATGTGAGTGATATTTCCAGAGCTATCTCTACCATGCCACAGTTTATTTATCATGTGATTACAGTGATTGCATGTTTCGGTTTTCTGGCATTCAAATCGATTGAGCTGTTTATGGTCACGTTGGTCACTCTCCCGTTAGGGCTTTTGGTATCGCGTTATTTTATTAGTAAAGCCGAAGCTTATGATGAGGTATATCGTGATGATTATGATAGCCTTCATGAACAATTTAAAAGTTTGGTGGATGGTGTTAAAGAGCTTAATAATAATGAAAAGCGCAAACATTCATTTTTTAATCGAGGGGTTTTACCATCATTAGAAAAGATTAATGATTCTGATCTTAAATCAGAAATTTTCTGGAAATTGAATGAAAACTGGGGGCAAATATTATTATTTATGGTGCTTGGGTCTATTTTATTTTCTCACGTTATGTGGGGGATAGGGGCAGGCAATGATATTCTTACCTTTATCTTTATTATGACCTTTTTACTGGGTCCTGTTGATTTTATTCTATCCTCACAGGAAACCATAGTAAAAGCTCTTATATCTCTACGTAAGATCGATCGCTTAAAGTTCTCTGAAAACTTATCAATGGAACCAACCTTAACCAACACAGAAGAATTTAAAGATTGGTCTCGAATTTCCCTGCGTTCCATCAGCTTTAAATATGCCGGTGAAGGAAATTGTTTTTCTGTTGGGCCGATTAATCTGGATATTCAGCGTGGCGAAATTATCATTATAAAAGGCGGTAATGGCAGTGGTAAATCAACTTTTGCCAAGTTGTTAATTGGTTTATTGAATAAATCTGAAGGTGATATTTTCATAGATGATAAGGTAATTGATAAAGATAACCGAGAGAATTATCTGAATATGTACAGTGTTATTCATTCGGATTTCTATCTGTTTGATACGGTAATTAATCGAAAAGGTGAACTTGCCGATGATGAATTAACTCGTCAATATCTGAAAAAATTGGATTTAGCGGCAAAAGTTACGGTGAAAGAGGGCAGATTGTCCACAACTAAGCTTTCTCATGGTCAACGTAAACGCTTGGCTCTGGTTATCTCTTATATGGAAGATGCGCCTATTTACTTGTTTGATGAATGGGCTGCCGATCAGGACCCTAATTATAGAAGATTTTTCTATCATGAATTACTTCCCGAAATGAAGCGCAATGGAAAAACGGTCATCGTTATTAGCCATGACGATAAATATTTTCATATCGCGGATAGAGTTATCACTATGGATAATGGTTTGGTGGATAATATTGAAATCAACGTACACCCCGATAAAGTAGAAAATGCTGCTTTAGAGCCTGCTATTTCTACTATGTCGTTATAGTTGTAGATGTCGTTATAGTAGTAAATGTCATTATAATAGGAAGATGTAATCATAATAGAGAATAGATATCAGGAGGTTATCATGTTGGAACTATTTGAAGATCAATTGGCTGGCATTAGAGAAAAATATGGGAGTGGTTGCTTAAAAAGAGTAGAGGATATGTTTTATCCTTTATTACAACAAAGAGCGCCATTACAAGCAGATGCCAAGTATGTTATGCCTGGGCTTTCTACCACGCCGTGGTTAGATACGAATTCTTTTCCGCAATTGCAGCCGTTAGTCACCTCATTGATGAATAGTGCGGGTAAAATAAAACAGGAAATTAACGCGGTCATCAGTGGTGAGTCCCAACATATAATCGATTATGAGCACTATTTGGGAACTCAAAAAGATTGGAAAGCGTTATATTTATTTAAAAATGGTCAGCCTAATAATGCAGTTGCCAATATTTTGCCTGCGACGTGGCATATTTTTAATAATGAATTACGGGATTGGCATTGTCCGCTATTAGAAGTTCACTTTTCGGTGTTGCAACCGGGTACGGTGATTAAACCGCATTGTGATTTATGGAATTTCACCCTTAATTTACATTTTGCGGTCGATATTCCTGCCAGCAATTGTGAGATCATCGTTGCCAATGAAGCCAGATGTTGGAAAGAAGGAGAATGTTTACTTTTTGATTATTCTTATCAGCATGAAGCTTATAACCGTTCAGATAAACATAGAATTTGTCTATTAATGGATATCTGGCATCCCAATTTATCATTTGCAGAACGAGAAGCACTGGTGTTGATCATTACCGGTATCCGTAAACTTTTTGGTTAGTTTATTTTCCTAGATATGTGTTGTTGGGTATTGGCAACACAGTTTAAAAGGATAGCCTTTATGAATATAAAGAGGCAGTGCATGGTGTCTGATATTCAGGAGTTTGATGACTTCATTTTTGAGCTTGACTCAACAGAACAGACATATTTAAAGCAGGAATTTTTAGAGTCTACTCTAAAATATGACATTGATAATTTCGAAGAATTTTACTGGAAATGTTTTTATCAATCGTTTAATTTGCCTGTGCGTTTACAGAAAAAGCTATTTAACTTTCGTGCGTTAGAAAATGAAAATTATTTGCTGATAAAGGGATTGCCTATCCCTGATGATCTTGGCTTAACGCCTTTATCTTATGAACAAACAAATAGTTCTGAGGTGGCGGGTGTTCGTACTTTGATATCAACGATTTTATCTCGAATTGGATATATTTATTCGTTTGTTAATAAAAAGAACTTTAATTTTATCGATGATGTCTTTCCAATGGAACAATATAAGAATGCGCAGTTAGGGACAAACAAGGAGTTTTTGGAATGGCATGTTGAAGATGGTTTCCATGATGCAAAAGCGGATTGGGTTGCTTTATATTGTCTGCGCGGCGATAAGAATGCTGAAACCTACTTATTTCAAACAAAAAATATTCATTTGGATGCTGAAACTATTGCTGAATTGCAAAAACCAAACTTTGAGATCGATGTCGATCCAACCTTTGTGTCGAATATTGCTGGCCGTCGTTGTGTTGCCATATTAAGTCAACATGAAGAGCCAGAAATGATATTTGATCCCGCTTATATGCGTTGTTTAACACCAAAGGCAGAAGCCGCATTGGAAAAGTTGAATCAGTGTATTAATGAAAATAGAGAGGCTTTTATATTATCGCCTGGAGAAATGTTGCTATTTGATAACCGTAAAGTCGCTCATGCGCGCAGCGAGTATGAACCTCGATACGATGGTTATGATCGTTGGTTACTTAGAGCATTAATATTGGAATCAAAATTCAAAGCCAGAGATTGCTTTTATACCGGAACTTTAAGGGCAAAATAAAAATGAAATTATTTAAAGTACTATTATTCAAAACAATATCATTTAAATCAATCACATTACTGTCGACTATTCTGTTGATAATAAGTTGTGGTGGATTTAAAAGTTACTCAGCAAAGACTACGACAGCATTTGAAGCGAAAATTGTTCGTACTCATTATGGTGTACCTCATATTTATGCGCAAGACTTGGGAAGCCTAAGTTTTGGCAATGCCTATGCTCAGGCACAAGATAATATATGCATTATGGCGGATCATTATGTGCGCATTAGGGGGGAGCGCGCTCGTTTCTTTGGTGCTGATAGAGATAAGCAAGGGGACTCACTAAATTTAATTCAGGACTTCGGTTATAAAACTTTAGCTTTGGTGGAACAGGCGCGTGAAAAATGGCCGCAATTAAGTGCTGATTCACAGGTAATTATTGATGGATTTGTTGCAGGTTATAATACCTACCTGTCTCAGGTTAAGGAAGGGCGTTATACCTTGCCAAAAGCTTGTCGAGATCAAGAATGGGTAACACCGATTCAACGTGAGGATGTGCTGGCATATGTGTTTTCTATAGCGATATTTCCTGGTTCGGCCCAATTTCTTGCCGATTATTATGCTGCTGATCCTAATAAAGATGTTCAAAAAAAATTGTCTTCACAGACATCAAGGAATAATGGTTATTCCATTGGTTCGAATGGTTGGGCATTAGGCCGTGACAAAGTTGAAGAGGTCAATAGTATGTTATTGGCTAACCCCCATTTTCCTTATGAAGGCGACATGCGTTTTTGGCAAGTGCATCATATAATGAATGGAAAGATTGATGTCATGGGAGCGTCTTTAATTGGTTTCCCGGGTATTGTTAATATTGGATTTAATCACAATATTGCCTGGACTCACACTTATTCATCGGCTGAACATGTCGTTGTTTATAAAATGCAAACTGCTGCTAACAATCCGCTGAGTTATGTCATTGATGGTGTTATTAAGCCAGTAATGTCGAAGCCAATTCATATTGAAGTCAAAACCGACAGCGGTATTGAAACCGTCACCAAAGATTATTTTTATACTGATATTGGGCCTATTATTGAAAATGAAGACTTTGCTTGGTCCGAGTCTGAATTTTATGTCGTGAAAGATGTCAATCTTTACAACCTTGATATGATTGATCATTGGTTGGCGTTGAATCGAGCGAATAGTCTTGCTGATGCAAAACAATCTTATAAAGATTTTAATGGCTTGGCTTTTAATAACACTTTGTTAACCGGTAAAGAAGGCGTTGGTATTTTTATTGGTGATAGAGCTGTACCGGCATTATCTCTTGAAGCTATCCAACTGCTGAATAACGACGAAACTCTGGCGACAGCACGCGAGAAATATGGTGTGACTATTTTACCGGGTAACTCATCATCAATGATTTTTACCGAAGCCTTGGGTTATGATCAGATCCCGCAACTTATGGAAACATCCTATGTACAAAATTCCAATGATTCTCACTGGGCAACGAACCTGGAGCATTTGCTCGAAGGTTTTTCTCCACTTCTTGGTAACGAACGAAAGCCACTATCGTTCAGAACTCGTATGGGATTACAACTAATAGAGGATGCAGCAGGTGATAATAAGCGATTTTCTCTAATGGAGTTAGAACGAGCGTTATTATCCGATCGTTCATATTTAGCCGAGCTGATATTAAAAGATGTGATTGCCCTATGTGATAAAACACCGAGCCGACTAATTAAACTGGAGAATGGAATCAAGGTGGATATTACTCAGGCATGTCAATTGCTATCACAGTGGAATGGTGAGTTTAATGCGGATAGCAGGGGGGCTATTATATTCCGTGAATTGGCTTTTTTAATCGATCAGCAAAAACACTTTGCCGTACCGTTTGATATAGCTCATCCTGCGACAACGCCACGCCAATTAAAACAAAGTGAAGAGTTTGTCACCTTGTTAGCACGAGCGGTTGCTAATGTGAATAATACGGGGCTGGCTTTAGATACTCCGGTGAGTAAGTTTCAGTTTATTGAAAGTACCGCACCCGACGGTAAACCGGCAGATAATCGCATGAGTTGGCCGGGGTTGTTTGGAAAAGAAGGCGGCTTTAATATGATCGCCCCGTGGGATGGGGATGAAACCCTGTTTCCTAAACATCATTATACTGTGGGTAATGATGTGGTGACTGGTGAAGCATTGGAATCGGAACTAACTGATCAAGGATATCATATTCGTTATGGTTCTAGTTGGATAATGTTGGTCGCATTTGATCAACAAGGACCTAATGCGCGCGGGTTACTCACTTATTCGCAATCTTCTGATATTGATTCGCCTCATTTTGCGGATCAGAGCAGATTTTATTCTCATTATAAACAGCTATTGCCGTTGCCTTATGGGTCAGAAGAAGTTCAGCAAGCAACTATTTCGGAATTGGTTATCCAACATTAAATTAAGATTGCTTGGCATCGGTTCACAAGAAATTTCTTGATATTTTTAACATAAGCATTATAACTGGCTGAAGTAACCAGCCAGTTATAGAAAATACTATTTATTCTTTGGAACTATATAAATATGATGGATTTTTCTAATTCTGGTTACCAGAAATGCGTAGAGTTCACCATGCCATCCACAGAGGATGTGTTTGCTTGTATGGTGAATCGAGTCCCTTTTATTATTCGAGGAGGTGCTGAACAGTGGGTAGCAAGAACGAAGTGGACATGGGACTATTTTCAGCGAAAATTTGATCATCACCTGATAAAAGTGTTCCGATCATCAAATAATAAAGATAATAAATATATGTCTCTTGGTGACTATATTGATTATATAAAAGAGGGGGACGAACTTGATCCTTATTATGCTTCTGCGTGGCAATTTTCGCTCTATTTTAAAGAGTTGGTGAGTGATTATGAGGTTCCTGACTATTTTTCCTGCTTAATTCGTCAGCGTATTGCGGACGATATTTTGCATAATGAAGCGGCATTACTCTTACTTCGCTGGATTTATATGGGGCCTAAAAATAGTGGTTCTCGTTTGCATTTGGACATTGCTTCTACTCATGCCTGGAATGCGGTTATTAGTGGTCGGAAAGAGTGGGTATTTTATGGGCCGGAAGAAATAGCGAAAATAGGTTATGGCAAAGTTGATGCTTTTAACCCTGATCTGGCTTTATATCCCGATTTTATTCAGGCTCGGGGTGTTCATTGTATACAGAATCCTGGTGATATTATTTTCACGCCTTGTACACATTATCATCAAGTTAAAAATTTGGCGGCAGGAATTTCAATCACTGAAAATTTTATTAATGACACGAACCTGGAGCTTGTTAAGCATTCTATAAAGAACGACGATGATATATCACCGGAACAAGCAAATTTTATTAGGATGTTGATTCCTGAATTAGGTTAATTGTTCGCAGTAAAATGGCAGTTAACGGTAATAATAAGGTGGAGAAAATGCCTTCGGGTCGATGTAAGTGGCGTTTTTAGCAAAATCCGCCGTAAACCCTAGCCCAGTGTGTGCGGGAATATCAGGCGAAAAGCCCAGAGGGTTTTAGGGCTGGCGACTCCGACGTCTCCTGACTGGATTGATATCTGCCGGTAAAACAGGCTAAAATCAATGCACTTTCTCAATGAGCGCTGAACATGCTAAGAGCGACCAAAGTCCGCATCTACCCCACACCCGAACAGGCCGGGTATCTTAACGGCCAGTTTGGGGCGGTCCGTTTTGCGTACAACAAGGCGCTGCACATCAAAAAGCATGTCTACAAACATCACGGCGTAAGTTTACATCCGCGCAAAGACCTCAAACCGCTCCTGGCGGTCGCGAAGCAATCCCGCAAGTATGCCTGGCTCAAGGAATATGACTCCATTGCATTACAGCAGGCGGTGATTAATCTGCATACCGCATTTGATAATTTCTTCAATCCAAAGTTGCGCGCCCAACTTCCCACATTCAAACGCAAACAGGGCAAGCAGTCCAGCTATCACTGTGTTGGGGTGAAAGTGCTGGAGGGCGCAGTGAAGATCCCGAAATTGTCACCGATAGAGGCCCGTATACACAGAAAAATTGAAGGGAAAGTGAAGAGCATTACGCTTTCTCGCACCGCCACGGGAAAATACTTCGCCGCTATCCTGTGTGACGACGGCAAAGAGGTGCCGGAAAAGCCGGGCGTTATCACCCGCGTGACCGGGTGTGATATGGGGTTATCCCACTATCTTATCCAGTCGACCGGAGAGAAGGTCAATAACCCGCGTCACCTTATCAACGCCGCCCGTAACCTGCGTCGTAAGCAGAAATCGCTGTCCCGCAAACAACAGGGCAGTGCTAACCGGGGCAAGGCCCGCTTACGTCTGGCGGCCGTCCATGAGCGGGTAGCCCATGCCCGCGCCGATTTTCAACACAAACTCTCTCGGACAATAGTTGACGAAAACCAAGCGATAATTGTTGAGACGCTGAAATCGGCTAACATGATGAAGAATCACCACCTTGCCCGCGCTATCGGGGATGCGGGCTGGCATGGCTTCGTCAAGAAACTGGAATACAAAGCCGCCGCGGCGGGCGTTCATCTGGTCAAACTGGATCAGTGGTTTGCCAGTTCGAAAACCTGCCATTGCTGCGGTCACAAAGTGCCGGAAATGCCGCTGCGTAAGCGGATCTGGCCATGCCCTTTCTGTCGAGTCGAACATGACCGCGATATCAATGCGGCGATCAACATCCAGCGCAAGGGCATAACAGAATTACAGGCGGCGGGACTCGTCGTTTCTGCCCACGGAGGCCAGCGTAAATCCGTCATAAAGACGGTGGCGGCCTGAGAAGTGGGAAGCCTCGCCGTTTTTTTACGGTGGG